>LVBO01000279.1 GCA_001604435.1 Synergistales bacterium Syner_01 | reverse complement strand
CGCTCGAAGAGCGATGAAGCGCTTCGAGCGGCAACAAGGACGCTCCGAGGTGAACTCGCCTCGTTCGCCATGGATATCCATCAAGAGATCCTCGCCCTCTCCGCCCGAATGGAGGTAGCGCTCGATTTTCCCGAGGAAGACATTCCTCTCCATGAGGACGATGAGAATCTCCAGTCCATCTATGCTCTTCGTCAGAGCCTTGAAGATCTGCTCGACCGCTGCAACACCGGATTTCTTCTCCGGGAGGGAATCAGGGTGGCCATCGTGGGTCGACCGAACGTAGGAAAATCCTCCCTGCTGAATGCGCTTCTTAAAGAATCCCGCGCGATCGTTACCTCAATCCCCGGCACAACGCGCGATCTCATCGAAGAAGTACTCACCTATCGAGGGATTCCGCTCCGGCTCGTCGATACGGCAGGCATGGGCGGGGCCCCCTCCGATGAAGTCGAAGCTCTGGGAATCGCCCGGGCCGAGGATACGTTCCAAAAAGCCGACGTCAGGGTATGGGTTGTGGACGGCAGTTCCCTCCCCGACGACTTCGACCGGTCTATGTCGGAGCGTATTGCGGTGCTCGAACATATCGTTGCGGTAAACAAAGCCGACCTTCCCCGGGCGAAAAATGCGGAAGAACGCACATCGGAGGAACTGCTCGGTGAAATGCTGCCCGGAAGCACGCTCCTTTCAATCTCCGCAAAGCACGGTACAGGACTCGATTCGCTGAAGGACGCCATCGTCTCCTCCATCGCCGGAGCCGGTACGCTTGACGCCGGATTGAATGCCTCGGCCAGGCAGGTGGAGGAGATTCGTTCTGCGATACTCTCTCTAAAAGATGCTTCGAACGCGCTCTCCGGAGGTTTTGGACAAGACGCAGCGGCTTCCTGCCTAACCGAAAGTCGTCTGTCGATTGAGCGCTTGTTGGGAATTGCACCGGACGACTCTCTCCTCGACTACATTTTCAGCCAGTTCTGCGTGGGAAAATGAAAAGAGGGGGTGCAATCCCCCTCTTTCCCGCTTTTTTATTTTGAAATCGAAAGAAGATACTCCAGGCAGCTTCGGACGCCGAAGCCCGTCGCCCCCTTCGAGTAAACCGAAAACTCGTCCTTCTGCATATCCACGCCTGCAATATCCAGATGTATCCAAGGTATCCCGTCGCTGACGAACTCTTTCAGGAACTGCGCGGCGAAAATCGCTCCGCCGTATCTGCTGCCGCAATTTACGAGATCGGCAACCGGAGACTTCATTGATTCCGCGATCCGATCATCATCCATGGGAAGGCGCCAGAATCGTTCGCCCCTCCTCGCGGAAGCGTCGGCGAACGCATCGGCGAACTCGTCGTCCGGGGTGAAGACTCCCGCCATGTTCTGACCCAAGGCTACCGCGCACGCTCCGGTAAGCGTCGCCATATCGATGATCGCATCCGGCTTCTGCTCGCAGGCAAAACACAGTGCGTCGGCGAGAAGAAGCCGCCCCTCGGCATCCGTATTCTCTATCTCCACAGTTTTGCCGTTCCGGAGACGCAGAATATCGTCCGGGCGAAACGACTTCCCGCCGGGCATGTTTTCGGCGACCGGGACAATCCCGTGCAGTTCACAGGGGATATTCATCTTCGCGGCCCCTCGAAGAATAGCAAACACATTTGACGCTCCCGTTTTGTCCCCTTTCATCGTCCGCATGGAATCGCCTGTCTTGACGTTCAGTCCTCCGCTGTCGAAGGTGATGCCTTTCCCGACGAACGCGATCTTTCGAACGGGGCTAGACGGCCTGTAGGCCATGTGAATCAACCGCGGCGGATGCACCGAACCCATACCGACGGAATAGATCCCCTCCATTCCTTCTTGGAGAAGCCGTTCTTCGTCCCAGACGGAAACCTCGAAACCAAAATCCTTCCCCCATTGAACAGCCATGTCCGCCATCGACGCCGGGGTGATTTGGTTTCCCGGCTCGTTTGCGATATCTTTCGCCCAGTTCTGAGAGCACGCAAAAATCTTGCCCCGGCTCACTCCCTCGTCGACGCCGTCGAGCAGGAGAAGCTCCGCAGGCTCGGGAAGTCGCTCTTCCTCGGGAATGCTCTTGTACTTACTAAAAGCGTACGCTCCCAGTTCGGCGCCTTCCGCAAGAGCGCAGCTCGTCCCGAAAGAAGGCGCATCCGGCAGGAGGGCGGTGATTTTTGAAACTCCGTCGGCCCTGCACCGCCGCAGAAGTTCGGCGCTCCTCGAACGGATATTCTCATGAAGAACGGATTCTTTGCCGTTCTTTCCCCGTTCGCCCAGACCGACAAGGTACGCTGCGGAAAATCCTCCGTTCAGAAGAGGCAACCGCGATATTTTCCCTTTTTTCCCCTTGAAAGAAGGATCTTCCATCAGCCGTGCCGTCATATCCGCAGAGTGGGCATCAAGCAAACCAGCGGATACAGGTTCTTTGGAGAACACGAACAGAGCCAAAGCTCCTTCACGAACAAAGCCCCCGTTTGAGGGGGCTGTAAAAATTTTCATAGAACGCCACGCTCCTTTCCAGCTTATGAATCCTCGACCTCAATACCTTTTCCAGTTCTTCACTCGTTATTCGGTAGAGATCGCTACGCCCTTTTCCGCCGTTTTTCCTGCATTCGGGACAGGCTGTTCACGCACCAGACGCCGGAAAATACCATTGCTCCGCCGAAAAGCATCGATGTACTCACAGACTCTCCAAGGAACAACGCGGAGATAATCACCGCAACCACAGGATTGACGTAAAGGAAAACGCCTACTTCAGACGCGGGGAGTACCTGGAGCGCATCGTACCAGAACAGATAGGCCAAAGCAGAGCAAAAAATGCCGAGAAAAAGGATATTCGCCCACGCTTTCGCGGAAACCGACGGAAGTTCCGCCAATCCCCCGTTCACGAGAAAGGGGATAATGGAAAACAACCAACCGAACGTCAGCGCGTAGGTCATACCGAGCTCGGGCGACGTCCGCTGCAGGGCCTTTCTCGAAAGCACTGAGAAAAATCCCCATGAAAAGACGCTCAACACCATGACGAGCTCACCGAAAGAATACTCCCTTTGAAGAAAAACAGAAATATTACCGCGGGAGATAATGACGAGCACTCCGCACGCAGCCAGCAGAATACCTGCGATTTTGCCCTTGCCAAGAGGTTCGGAGAGAAGGAGTGAGCCAAGAAGCGCTATTGCTATCGGATTAGCGGCGATAATCAATCCTGACATCCCGGCGGACACGGTCTGCAGCGCATAGGCCTGTATCGAGTTATGGAAAAAGACCCCGAGAAAACCGAGCGCGGCGAACGTTACAGCCTCACGTAACGGAAGAAGGCGGATTTTTCCCCGTATCGCCAGGAAAAGAAACAGCACCAGCAATCCCGAGCCAAAGCGAAGCCATATAAGCGTCGTAAAGGAGACCTCCCCCACAGCGACCTTTGCGGACGGGAAGGAGGCCCCCCAAACGATTACGGCGACAAGCGCTTTCAAGCGAGCCACAGAGGAGGGAGTCACCTTTCCTCCGTTCCGTCTTCGTCCTTCAGGCTTTCCGCCAGGATTGCAGTCACCCTGCGAGCAAAAAGCGCCGGATCCTCGACTCGACCGCCCTCTGCGAGGAGGCACTGGTCGTAGAGAAGAAATACGTACTCTCCCAGCGTTTCTTTGCCTTCTCCCTTTGAAAGACGGTGCTCCAAGGACCGAATGACGTTGTGATCGGGATTGATTTCGAGGATCCTCTTCACCGGAGGAGTTTCCTGCCCCATCGAACGGAGAATCTGCTCCATGGCGAAAGAACCGCCGTCGTCGGCAGAAACAAGGCATGCGGGCGAAGTCGTAAGCCGTTCGGATACCCTGACATCCTTTACGGTATCCCCAAGAACTTCCTTGAAAAACAAAATGACGCCCTCGGTTACTTCGGAAGAGGAGGCGCCGCCGTCCTTCTTCGGAAGAGCATCCTCGCGTTCAAGAGAGTGAAAACGTTTGCCGGAGTACTCCGTCAATGTGGGCGCGGCGACTTCGTCGACCGGGTCGGCCATCAGGAGAACCGTGTACCCGGCGTCGGCACAGCGTTCCAGAAGGGGAGAGCCCCGCAGCACGGAGAGATTTCTGCCTGTGAGGTAGTAGATGTGCTCCTGTCCCTCGGATAGTGCCTCGACATACTCCTTCAACGTGCTCATTGTGTTTCCTGCGGTCGTATGGAAAAGACAGATGTCGAGAATGGCCTCGCGGTTCTCCTCTTCGCCACGCCGGACAACGCTTTTTCTGATGACCCGGAGCAGCGGATCCTCCTGCAGAAGTTCGCGGGAGATGTTCAGCGGCAGGTCCTCGGAGTCGACCACGCCCCGCAAGAACCGAAGCCATGAGGGGATCAGCTCCTTGCAGTCATTCATGATAAAGACATTCCGTATGTACAGAGAAACGCCCTCTCTTCGAGGGGCGAACATCAGGTCGAACGGGGCTTGGGAAGGAATAAACAGGAGCCCCCGGAACTCTGTGCCGCCCTCCACACTGAAAACCAGCCGGGTCAGCGGGTCGTTCCAGTCTCTGCTGGAATGCTTGTAGAATTCCGCGTACTCTTCTTCCGAAACATCTTTCTCCGGACGCCGCCATATAGCCTTTCCCGAGTTCAACCGCTCGTCGGAGGTCTCGTCTTTGTCGTCTTTCTTCCTGACGACCTCCATGAGAATCGGGTACGTGATAAAGTCGGAGTACTTTTTTACTATTTCACGGATGGTCCATTCTTCCGAGTAGTCTTTTTCCCCGCGCGATACATCCGGAGTCTTGAGATGCAGAAACACCGTTGTCCCCGATTCCGCCCTTTCAGCCTGCTCAATAGTGTAGGCCCCGTCTCCTGTGGAAGAAAAGCGCCAAGCCTCTTGTTCTCCAAGGCGCTTCGTGACGACATCCACTCTGTCCGCGACCATGAACGCGGAATAAAAACCGACCCCGAAC
>LVBO01000678.1 GCA_001604435.1 Synergistales bacterium Syner_01 | reverse complement strand
AACTACCGGAACAAGCAGAACCAGGCGAAGGCGAAAAATGAAGCCGGGGAGCGCAACCTTCAGCACGAGGCGATGCTTCCCGTGCTCGACCGGGAACTCTCCCTCTGCGTGCACGCCCACCGCTGCGACGACATCGCCACGGCCGTCCGCATCGCGAAGGAGTTCTCCATCCGCTACACCGTGGAGCACTGCACCGAGGGGCACCTCATCGCGCCCTTCCTCGCCGAAAACAAGGTCATGGCGGCCGTGGGACCGACGCTCACCGGCAAGCCGAAGATGGAGCTCCGCAACAAAACGTGGGATACTCCGGTAGCCCTCTGGAAGGCGGGAGTACACTTCTGCATCATCACGGACCACCCCGTGATCCCCATCGAGCACCTCTCCGTCTGCCTCTCGCTGGCCGTCCGCGCCGGACTGCCGCGCGAGGAGGCGCTGCGGGCCGTCACGCTCTCGGCCGCCGAGCATCTTGGTATCGCTGATCGCGTCGGTTCCGTGGAAAAGGGGAAGGACGCCGATATCGTCGTCTGGGACGGAGACCCCCTGGACGCGCGAAACAGGGCCGTCGCGACGATCATCGACGGCGAGACCGCGTACTCGAGAATCTGACGAAAACGCCCGACGCGCCGTTCGAACAAAAAGAGCACTTTTGTACAATTCATTCGCGGGCGCTCCGAATAGAATGCCGTATGTCGGAAGGAGAACCATCCGGCGACTCTTCAGAAAAAAAGAAAGAGGCGATCCTATGAGCGGCATGAGCGTATTCGAAACATTCGGCGTCGGCAAGATGAGAGTTCCGGGCGGAGAGAGGGCGTTCGACGCCCTTGAATGGAA
>LVBO01000278.1 GCA_001604435.1 Synergistales bacterium Syner_01 | reverse complement strand
CGAGCGGGTCGAAGTCGTCGTAGTTGGAGATGCGGGGGAGCTTGATCACGGCGATGTCCACGCCGCCGGAAGAGTCGCCCGCAGTGCGCTCTTCAAGCCACACGGAGTCCTCCTGCGCCACGGCGAGGTTCTTCAGCCACGGGACGACGCCGAGCACCGGACGCCCCTCCGTGAGACCGGAAAGCATGTCGAGTCCCGGCTCCAGCAGCTTCACGTCCCCCCGGAACTTGTTGATCAAAAAGCCCTTCACCAGCGCGCGCTCCTCCTCGTCGAGCAGCGCAAGCGTCCCGACAAGAGAGGCGAAGACGCCGCCCCGGTCGATGTCCCCCGCGAGAAGAACCGGGCAGCCGAACGTCCGCGCCACGCGCATGTTCACGATCTCGTGCTTCTTCAAGTTGATCTCGGCCGGACTCCCCGCCCCCTCGACGAGGACGAGGTCGTTCTCCGAGGCCAGCTTCTCGAACGACGCAACCACCGAACTCCACAAAACCTCCCGGCAGGCGTAATACTCCCCCGCCGAGAGCGTTTTCCACGGCCTCCCCATCAGCACCACCTGCGAACGGGAATTCCCCTCCGGCTTCAGCAGCACGGGGTTCATCTCCACCTCCGGAGCGCGCCCCGCGGCGGCGGCCTGCACCGCCTGCGCGCGCCCCATCTCTCCTCCCGCCGCGGTGACGTAGGAGTTCAGCGCCATGTTCTGCGCCTTGAACGGGGCCACTTTCAGCCCCCTGCGCGCGAAGATGCGGCAGAGCGCCGCCACGAGGACGCTCTTCCCCACGGAAGAGGACGTTCCCTGAATCATCAGTCTGGACGCACGAATAGCAATTCCTCCGATCCGGTGAATTCCTGGACAATCCTACCCAGTAGCGGGCGTTTTGGCAAGCCGAAGGGAGAGAAGCGCCGAAGGAAGAGAGGACGCCGCCTGCGCGCTCTTATGATACAATGATCGAAATTTCAACCGAACGAAAGAAGGTGTCGACATGATCAAACGCTCCGCTCTTTTCCTCTGCATTCTCTCCGCGGTTCTCTTTTCCTTTCTTGCTCCGTCGCTGGCCGCCCGGCCTATTCCGCCGGAGGTGAAAAGTTACGTGATCAAATTCTTCAATGAATACGGCAACGCCACCAAATCCTTGGCGGACAGAGTGAAAGCGACAAACGACCCAGTGCAGATCGCCGGCGCGCTCGACAAGTACGTCGACACGATAGCGCCGCTGATGAAGGGAATGGACGATCTGCAGAAGAAATACAAGGACTTCTTCGACGCAATGGAAGAGGATGATCGGGAGAACAGCGGCGACGCCGACATCGACCGCGCCAACGCCGAGTTCGAGAAAAAACAGCAGGAAATTATGACCGCCATGCAGAAGATCTCCTCGCACATGGAACATCCGAAGGTTGAAGCCGCTATGGAGCGACTCGAAAAGATCATGTCCGAAATGGACAAGAAAGCGGAATAAGCGTCTTCTGAAAAGCTTCTCACGGGAAGCATGCAGACACTTCGGCCCGGCTCATCTCCAAGCCGGGCCGAATCATCGACAACTCTCTCCGCGGCGTCAGATCCTCCAAAGCCTCCGTCGGACGAATCCGTCGATGCTCCGGTCCGCTCCCGCCGCGATCAGGACGATAGCGATCGTGTCCACGAAGCCGTGCACGAAGATCACCAGCCACAGGTTGAACCCCTCGAAGATGAAAAGCGCTCCCAGAAAGAGCCCCACCATTCCCGCGCTCACCATGCCGCTGCGGTTCTGATAGCCGTGCGCCAGGCCGAAGACGACGGAGGTGAAGAGCGCGTTGAAGCAGAGTGCGACGGGTCCCGTTCCGGCGACCTTCACGATCTCCGTCATCAAAAATCCCCGGAATATTCCCTCCTCAAGGAAGACGACCAGGGTCCACACCAGCGCCAACCATCGAAGCAGCACTCTCCGGTTTCCCCTGACACCGTCGAAGACGCTGTGATCATGCTCCGTCCCGGTGAGCTTTTCGCTCAGCGGGCCGACGAGCGTCGCGGCAAGCAGCTGGAGCAGCACGGCGTACGCGAACCCGAGAAGAATCGTTCCGCCCCAGTCCTCGGGCGGCGCGAATCCGATAGCCGAAGGAGAATCGCCCCGAAACCAGAG
>LVBO01000277.1 GCA_001604435.1 Synergistales bacterium Syner_01 | reverse complement strand
CATCGGAATCGGAGCTCAGGCGCTCGGAGTCGCGCAGGGGGCGTTGGATGAAACCGTGGCCTACGTCAAAGAGCGGAAGCAGTTCGGGAAGCCGATCTCCGCTTTTCAAAACACGCAGTTCCAGCTTGCCGAAATGCAAACGCGGATCGAGGCTGCGAGACATCTGGTCTATGACGCCGCAGCGACAAAGGATTCCGGAGCCAGATTTTCCGTCGAGGCGGCGATGGCCAAGCTTTATGCCTCTCAGACGGCTATGGAAGTTACCACGAAATGCGTGCAGCTTCACGGCGGATACGGATATATGCGCGACTACCCCGTGGAGAGAATGATGCGCGACGCGAAGATCACGGAGATCTACGAAGGTACCAGCGAAGTGCAGCTGATGGTTGTCGCCGGCGCCTTGCTGAAATAAAGGGGTGAGACGCATGAAGATCATTGTATGTGTGAAACAGGTGCCGGATACCAATGAAGTGCGGCTGGATCCCGTGACCGGAACATTGATGCGCGAAGGCGTTCCCAGTATCGTCAATCCTGACGACAAGGCCGGTCTGGAGGCGGCGTTGCGGCTTAAAGACCAGTACGGAGCGCATGTGACCGTTCTCTCGATGGGACCCCCTCAGGCCGATCTCGCTCTGCGCGAAACATTGGCCATGGGAGCCGACGAAGCCGTCCTTCTGACGGACAAGGCTTTCAGCGGGGCCGATACATGGGCGACTTCAAGTACTCTTGCTTCCGCCCTTTCGGATATGGAGTACGATTTGATCATTACCGGCAGACAGGCCATCGATGGAGACACGGCGCAGGTGGGACCGCAAATAGCGGAACACCTGGGGCTTGTGAATATAAGCTATGCGGAGGATTTGCGAGTTGAAGACGATTGCGTCGTCGTCAAGAGACAATTCGAAGACCGCTATCATATTATTAAAGCGAAGATGCCCTGCCTTATCACTGCGCTTTCGGAGATGTGCGAACCTCGTTACATGACGCCCGGAGGCATCTTCGATGCCTATCGCTCGCGGGAGATCAAAACTCTCGTCCGATCCGACCTGAAAATAGACGATGAAAATATCGGTTTGAAAGGCTCTCCTACGCGAGTCGTCAAATCTTTTACAAAGGCGGTAAAGGGAAAAGGTACAGTCGTTGCGCTCGACGCTCACGACGCCGTCGACTGGATCACGGATCGTCTGCAGGAAAAGTTCATTCTGTGATGGAGAGGTGAGAGCCCGATGAACAAACAGGATTACAACGGCGTTATGATTGTGGTGCAGCAGATGGATAATCGGATCTCCGGAGTCTCCTACGAACTGATAGGAAAGGGCAAGGAGTTGGCCGAAGCATTGCGGACGGAGGTTACTGCCGTTCTGCTGGGGTATGAAGTGGAGTCGCTGTGCGCCGCATTGGGAAAATATGGAGCGGACAGGGTTCTTATGGTCGACGATCCCGCGCTGGAGACGTATATGACGGAGCCGTACGCGCGCGCGATGGCCGCGATCATAGAACGTTTCAAACCCGAAATCGTTCTGTTCGGCGCGACGGCTATCGGCCGAGATCTCGCACCTCGCTTATCGGCGCGAGTTCATACCGGTCTGACCGCGGATTGTACCAAACTGGAAATCGACCCGGAGACGCGCGATCTTATGATGACCCGCCCGGCCTTCGGCGGTAATATCATGGCGACGATTCTTTGCTCGAACCATCGGCCTCAGATGGCGACCGTCCGTCCGGGCGTCATGCGGCGCATTGCTCCGTTGGAGAGTGTAGAATGTCCTGTGGAACGCGTTCGCGTAGACGGGCTGGCTGAGGGAAAGAATGTTGAAATTTTGGAGATCGTGAAAAAGGAGAATAAAAGACAGGACATCCAGGAGGCGAAAGTTCTCGTTTCCGGAGGTCGCGGAATGGGAGGTCCTGAAAACTTTTCCATGCTCGAAAAACTGGCGGACGCGCTCGGCGGGACAGTTTCCTCCTCCCGTGCAAGCGTCGACGCCGGATGGGCGGAGAAGGATCGTCAGGTGGGGCAAACGGGAAAGACGGTACGTCCGAATCTTTATATCGCATGCGGCATTTCCGGGGCGATTCAGCATCTGGCCGGTATGGAGGAGTCCGATGTGATCGTGGCGATCAACAAGGATCCCGCAGCGCCCATTTTCGACGTCGCGGACTTCGGCGTAGTGGGCGACGCGCTGAAAATTCTTCCCCTTCTAACAGAGAGTATCAAGGCTATCAGGGCGGAGAAAAAAGGAGCATAGCATACCGTCTTGTCGGGGGATTTGGCGGTATGCGCAAACAGCGGCGCCGGCGTTCTCGAACGCCGGCGCCGCTGTTTGCGGAATAATCGCGGGTTAAATTATGCCCTGCATTTTCAGAATGAGATGGGCGATAACAGCCGATCCGATGAACGTGCCCATGAAGACGAAGATGCTGACGACGACGATTTTCCACCCCATCTTCTTGAGGGTCTCCATGTCCTTGCCCAGTGCGATGCCGGCGTATGCGAGCACGGGGGTCGCCGTGGCCAGAAGGTTTATCTTGCCCGTGGCATCGACGATCATCTTCGAATAGGGGAAGGCCGGAATGGTGACCAGAATGCCGATGAGCGTGATATAGGCGATGCTCGGCACCTTCCAGGGGATGATCTTTGTCATCGCCACACCCGCGAGAATGATGAGGAACAGGTAGACGAGCCCCGGAACGGACGCCATGATGTCCACCTTGTACCCTACCATGTTGCCGATGGCGATGATGACACCCGAGATGATCATGACGACGACTGAATCCATGAACGAAACTTTCATAATGTTTCTCCTCCTCTCCTGGTGGTGCTATTCAACGCTCTTCTTCCGTCCAAGGACGGGTTCGAGCTTCTTGTACAGCCACTCGGTCAGAGGCAGCGCGACGAAGATAGAGACGTAGAGGCCGCTCCCGGTGGAGATGAGATTGGACGCGCCGGCGAAGGCCGCGATCTGATCTTTCATATCGGGGAAGAGCGCGAGAAGACTGCCCGAGGAGGCCGCCATCATGCTGCCGCTGCCGACGCCGGACGCCATGGCGAGAGCGTAGGGGTGCAGCGGCGTCGTAGAGGCGAGGAAGCCTGCGAAGAGGCCCATGAAGATGGCGCCGAAGAGCGTTCCGATGACGTAGACGCCCAGAACGCCCAACCCTTCGGGAGAATCGAGGGTGTAGTCTTCGCTGATGAGGGCGACGTTCGGTTCGCGGGCGATGGAGTGGGTAGCGCCGACGGCCTCCCGCTTGAGCCCCAGCAGAAGAGCGACGGGAAGCGCGAGGAAGATGGTGCCCAAGTTGCCGAGTTCCTGCAAAAGCAGCGCGGGACCGGCGGCGATGATGGTCATGATGTTGGGGCCAATGATGACCGCGATCCGTGCGACGAGGAAAAGAATCGAGAGCGTGATGAGAGGGGAGGCGGCGACGCTCTGTTCCCTCTTGAAGAAGCCGAGGCGTTTTATCGTGAGCGCTCCCGTGATGACGAGGGCGTAGAGCATGGGTAAAAAGAGCATCACGCCGGGGCCGACAGTGATGCGTTTAATTCCGATGTATTCGCTGAGCACCGTGACGAGAAGGACGGTGATATGGATTTTCGGATCGAGCAGGGCTTTGTTCATTGTACTCACTCTCCTCTTAAGAATTGCAGCGCAAAAAGCGCCGACTGGGCCAGGACGCCGGCTCCGATTGAGAGGGCCGACTCGTCGGCGGTAAACAAGGGGCTGTGCCAGGGGTGGACGGCCCCTATCTCCGGATTGCCTACGCCGAGCCAGAAGAAGCATCCGGGGGCTTTCTCCTGCAAAAGGGCGAAGTCCTCGCCTCCCATCGAGGGGACGGGGACGACGACGCCGTCCGTTCCCGCGACTGCCGCGACTGCCCGGCGGCCTATCTCCGTAGCGTCGGGGGCGTTCATTACGGGAGGTAGATCGTAGCGATAAAAAAGCTCTCCCTTGCAACCGAGGCCTGCTGCGGTATTTTCGACGACTCTGCGGAGCATGCCTTCCATCGAGGCGCGGAGATCCGCGTCGAAGGTGCGGACGGTGCCGGTCATCTCGACGCTGTCGGGGATGACGTTGTTCGCCGTTCCCGCATGGATGGTCCCTAGCGAAACGACCGCCGGCTGCTGAGGATCGATGTTGCGGCTCACTACGGTCTGGAGCGCCGAGATAACGGCCGCCGAAGCGGCGATAGGGTCGATATCCCTGTGCGGAAGGGCGCCGTGTCCTCCCTTTCCTGTGACCGTGATGCGGATGGTGTCCACCGAGGCCATCAGACCGCCTTCTTTGACTCCTACTTTTCCGGCGGGGATTTCGGGATGGTTGTGCAGACCGAAGATCATGTCCGGCTTCGGATTTTCCATGACTCCGTCCGCCAGCATGGCCTTCGCCCCTTCGTTGATCTCCTCGGCGGGCTGGAAGATGAACTTCACGCTTCCGCCGAGCGAGCCGACGCGTTTCGCAAGCAGCATGGCCGCGCCGCATGCGCAGGCTGTGTGGATGTCATGTCCGCAGGCGTGCATCACGCCCTCGGTCTCCGAAGCGAACGGAAGTCCCGTTTGCTCAAGAACGGGAAGTGCGTCCATGTCCGCGCGAATCGCCACGACAGGGCCTTCTCCGCCGCGAAACAGCCCGACGACGCCGGTACGGCCCACATTCTCCGAGACCTCCGCTCCAAGCTCTCCAAGGAGTCCGGCGACGATGCCCGCAGTGCGGAACTCCTTGAAACTCAGTTCCGGATGACGGTGCAGGTCCCGACGCAACGCCAAAATTCTCTCCGAGAGCGCAAGGCTCTCTTCCCTGATATTTTCACTCACCCGTTCCCACGCTCCCTTACGATAATCTCCCGGTACTGAAATAGCCGGCATCTTTAGAACGCTCAATTTGAAGCTGTTCAGACCGGATTTTTCGCGTACAGAGATTTCTGAACAATAATTGCCCCTTCCCACGAAAATCAAACAAAAGACAGTATATCATATCGCGGTTTTAATGACGCAAGCGGCGCAACCACGATGA
>LVBO01000276.1 GCA_001604435.1 Synergistales bacterium Syner_01 | reverse complement strand
CAGGACGCGGCAGCGGTGCAGGCGGTCATCGAGGACGCGGGCTACGACGCTACGCTTGAAGCGTAGTGCGAGGGAAAAAAGCCGGGCGTTCGCGGACGGGAGTTTTTGCTTCTCCAACATCCCGTCCGCGAACGCCCGGCTCAGAACACATTTTTACTATTCGGAGGAAAAATCCATGAGCGATAAAGAGCAACAGCAGTTCAAGACGAGCCTCGTCGTCACGGGGATGACGTGCGCCACGTGTTCGCGGATGGTCGAGCGTTCGCTGGGCAAGGTGGAGGGCGTGGTCTTCGCGGCGGTGAACCTGGCCACGGAGACTGCCTTCGTGGTCTCCGACCGCGAGATCCCGAAAGAGGAGCTTGTACAGGCTGTCGAAAAGGCGGGCTACTCGGTCTCGGAGGAGCGCGCCGAGGACCTGGAGAAGAACCGCTATCTGAAAATAAAGAAGAACCTCGCGCTCTCGTGGCTGATAACGGCTCCATTGATGACGCTGATGGTCTTCCACATGATCGGTCAACACGTGCCGCTCTACTATCCGCTGGAGGTCTTCGGCGGAGCGCTCGCCATCTTCTGGGCCGGGCGCGACTCGATCAAGGGGGCGTGGATCGCGCTCTCCCACTTCCACGCGAATATGGACGTACTGGTGGTCTCCGGCTCCGTCGCCGCGTGGGCGACTGCGGCCTTCGCCTTCGCCGGCTTTCCGGTGGTCTCGTTCGGCGCGGTGGGCGCGATGATCATGGCGCTCCACATCACCGGGCGGTACATCGAATCGCGCCTGCGGGACAAGGCGTCGAAGGAGATCCGCGCGCTGCTCTCCATCCAGGCGCGGGAGGCCCGCGTGCTCGACGGCGAGGGGAAGGAGATCATGATCCCCATCGAGGCCGTCAAGGAGGGGATGACGCTGCTGGTGAAGCCGGGCGAGCGCCTTCCGAGCGACGGCGAGCTGCTCGACGGGGCCACGTCGGTGGACGAGTCCATGATCACCGGCGAATCTCTCCCCGTAGTGAAAAACGCGGGCGACGGCGTGACGGGCGGATCGCTCAACCTCACCGGGGCCGTGCGCATCCGCGCCACCCGCGTCGGCGAGGACAGCTTCCTCGCGCAGATGGTCTCGCTGATCCAGGAGGCCCAGGGCGCCAAGGTGCCGATACAGGCCTTCGCCGACCGCGTGACCAACTACTTCGTGCCGGGCGTGGCGACGCTCGCAGTGATCAGCGGCGTCTTCTGGTACTTCCAGGCCGGACGGCTCGCCCCCTTCCTCGACGGCGCGGCGCGTTTCCTCCCGTGGGTGACCTCGCTGCGCGATCCGCTCTCGCTCTCCATCTTCGCCTTCATCACCACCATCGTCATCGCGTGCCCGTGCGCGCTCGGGCTGGCGACGCCGATGGCACTGATCACCGGAACCGGCGCGGCGTCGAAGAAGGGGCTCATCATCCGCAACGCCGAGGCCATCCAGACGGCGCGCGACGTCACCGTGGCCGTGCTGGACAAGACGGGCACCATCACGGAAGGAAAACCGACCGTCGTGGAGACGGACCTCTCCCCCGAGGCGCTGGCGGCCGTGGCCTCGCTGGAGGCCTTCTCGAACCACCCGCTCGCCAAGGCGATCGCCGCCGCGTCCGACGAACGCCTCCCGGTGACCGACCTGGAGGAGATCACCGGCGAGGGCGTACGCGGAAAGGTCGCGGGCACGACCTGGTTCGTCGGGCGTCCCGAGGACGCCTCGAAGTACGACGCCCGTCTTGCGCTCGGGCAAACGGTGGTCGAGGTCCGGCGCGACGACGCGGCGGAGGGCTTCGTCGCCGTCGAAGACCCTCTGCGCGAGGACGCGATCGAAGGAATCCGCCGCCTCTCGGAGATGGGCATCTCGTGCGTCATGGCGACCGGCGACAACGAGAAGACGGCGCGCGCGGTGGCCGCGCGCGTGGGCGTCACAGAGGTGCGGGCGGGCGTCCGCCCGGACGGAAAGCTCGATCTGGTGCGGAATCTCCAGTCGCGGGGCGGCAAGGTGTTGATGACGGGCGACGGCATGAACGACGCCGCCGCGCTCAAGGGGGCCGACATCGGCGTGGCGATCGGCTCAGGGACGGACCTCGCCATCGACAGCGCCGACATCGTCATCGTCAAGGGCGGCATCTCGCGCCTGGCCGACGCGGTGGCCATCTCGCGCAAGACCTTCACGGTCATCCGTCAGAACCTCTTCTGGGCCTTCGCCTACAACGTGATCGCCATCCCGCTCGCGATGGGGGCGCTGCTCCACCCCGTCATCGCGGAGGGCGCGATGGCGTTCAGCTCGATCTCGGTGATATTGAACTCGATGCGGGTGAAATAAGCCGGGATCGGAGAAGAAAGAGCTCACGGCGATGCGCCGCATTGTTGCAGATATCTTGCTTCTCTCCTAATCTCCGGATACTCGCTTCTTTTTCGAGGCCAGGTGTGGTATCGTTCTTTCAGAAACATAGCGACGGAGGTGTGTTCATATATGAAGCTACGAAGTGTATTCAGGGAAAATTCGGTTGATATCGTCCTTTTTCTTGCGGCGACGCTCCTTGCGGGCGGCTATTTTCTGCACGGGACAGGAGGGGGCGCGTCGTGGTACGTTGCGGGCTTTCTCCTGCTCTTCTCCCTGATGTTTCTGAAGAGCGTCTTCGGATGCTCGGGCCCCGCAGCCACGGTTTCCGAGTGGATCGGGCGGCTTTCAAGGAACGATACGGTGGATCTGAGGAAGAGCGTCGACGTGCCGCACGGCTCGAAGTTGAGCTCCGTTGCGCACGCCCTCAACGCCTTCGTGCAGGTCATGCGCGGCCATTTTCTGCGCATCATGCAGGGGCTGCACAAGTTCACCTTCAACTTCTACCGTTTGGAACGGCAGCTCGGCGAGTTCTTCGAGGCCTTCTCCGCCATGTCCTCGGGCGTGAAGGAGGGAATCGCCTCGGGGCACAACGTCTCGCACGCAACGGAGTCGCAGTACGCCTCGTCCGAGGAGATCTCCGCCACGGCGCAGGGGCTTGCGCAGCTGGCCGCGGAGCTGAACAACGCCGTCGCCTCCGCGGGCGACAGGGCGGACGCCGGGAACAAACGCCTTCGCGAGATGGAGCGGACTTTCGCCGCAGTCGTCGCGGAAACGAAAACGCTCTCCGAAGAGGCGCGCATCCTCTCGGGCAAGGTCGACGTGATCCAGGGCGTGGTGCATACGATTACCGGGATAGCCGAACAGACCAACCTGC
>LVBO01000275.1 GCA_001604435.1 Synergistales bacterium Syner_01 | reverse complement strand
GAAACCGGATGCGATGCGTTTTCAGGAGCGCTCACGGCCGCCCCCTGAAGGAAACAGCCGTAGGCGCGCGGCGTCCGCGCGGATCCGTCCCCGGCTCCACCCAGTCCTCGACGCGTATGCCGACCACTTTCGAGAGTCCCGGCTCCGCGAGCGTCACACCATAGAGAATGTCGGCCCGTTCCATGGTGGCTCTCCGGTGGGTCATCACGATGAGCTGAATCCCCGAAGAGCCTGCCGCGCCGCCGGAAGTCCCGCCATCCACCGTCTTTTCATCCTCCGAAGGGCAGGCGTACTCCCGCGCCAGCTCGCCGAAGCGCAACAGGTTGGATTCGTCGAGCGCCGCGTCCACCTCGTCGAGCACGGCGAGCGGAACCCCCGCGACCTCCATCGAGGCGAAGAGGTAGGCGATGGCGGTGAGCGTCTGCTCTCCCCCCGAGAGCTGAGCGAGATTCTGCAAGTGTTTTCCGGGGGGCCGGGCGACGATTTCGACCCCCCTGTCCCATGCCGCCGAGCTTTCCGCCTGTTCGGACCGCGCTTCATCCTCGCCGCTCGGCTCGGACTGCCCGGTCTGAGGGGAGAGCAGCTGCAGCCGCGCCTCCCCTCCGCCGAAGAGCCTGCGGAAGAGCGCGTCGAACCGGATGTTGATATTGTCGAGGGCGCCCGTGAACACGACGCCGACATGCCGGTCCGTCTCGGCGATGATGGCGCGCAGTTCGTCCATCGCCGCGCGGACGTCCGCAAGCTGCTCGCCGAGAAAGGCGACGCGGGCCGCAAGCGACGTGTCCTCGGAGAGCGCGCCCCAGTCGACCGGGCCGAGCGCGCGGAGATCGCGTTCGAGCCTGCGGACGGCCGAGGCGATCGCCTCGCCTTCGCCGGATCCGGGCGCGGATGCCTCGTCGTAGGGGTACTCCTCCTCCCATGTCTCGATCAGCCGCTGCCGCTCGTCCGAAACGTTTCCGAGCTGTCGGAGGAGCTCCTCCGCCTTCGCGCGCAGCGCTCCCGCGCTCTCGACGGCCGCCCTGCTGCGCGAGGAAATCTTCGCGGAGCGGGCGACGAGCGCACGCTCCCGTCCGTGGAGGTTGTCGAGCTCCGCCAGTATCTCCCGAAGTTCGAGGAAGATGCGATACTGCTCTTTCCCCCATTGTGAAAGACGCCGCCGTTCCTCCTGCTCGCGGCGGGAGGCGGCGCGTTCGTCCTCCTGGAGCGTGCGGCCGCGCTCGGCAGCTCGCGCAAGCTCGTCGTCGGCTCTCTCCCGCAGAGCACGGACGCTCGAAAGACGTTCTTCGAGGAGCACGCACGCCCCCTCGACCTCGGAGAGCTTCGCCGGAAGAGCGGAGACGTCGCCGCGCTCCATGGAGGGAGCGGCCGCCGCCATGAGCGCTTTCATCTCGGCGTCGATCTCCTCGGCGCGGCGCTCCCAGACGGACGCTTCCGTCAGTCCCGCCGCATGTTCGCTTGCGAGGCGGTCCCGCCGCGCGCGCTCCAGTTCCAGCTCCCTGCGCTTCTCCTCGACTTCTTTTTTCGCCTCCCGCACCCGAAGGGCCGATTCATCCTTCTCCGCGGCGCGCGAGCGTTCGAGCGCTTCCTCTTCGGCAAGCGCCTTCGTCAGGTCGGAAATGCGACGCTTCAGGCTCTTCAGCTTCTCCTCCGACTCGAGAATGCGGCTTCTGCGTTCGATCGCGCCCGCGGAGGAGCGAGCGCGTCCTCCGCTGACGGTTCCCGACGGGGCGAACACCTCGCCGTCGAGCGAGACCATCGGGAAGGACGCCCCCTTGTTCACGAGGGCGGAGCCGTCTTCGTAGCGCTCGACCACCAGGAGATCGCCGAGAAGGTGCATTACGGCGGACTCCCACTCCTGGTCGACCGTCACGAGATCCATCGCCCATCCGACCACGCCGCTCTTCGGCAGGGAGAATCTGCTCTG
>LVBO01000274.1 GCA_001604435.1 Synergistales bacterium Syner_01 | reverse complement strand
CGTTTTTCAAAATCCACGGGCCGTCGCCGTAACGAAAGCCGATATTATCAACCTCGAGCATCGCCACAACAGCACCTCATCGCTTTCTCATCCACAATCCATGTCGCGCTGCTTCCATCGCATTCAGGGCAGCGATCAAGACGGAATCCATTCTGCGGCAACGCTCCGAACAGAGCGCGGCTGTAGGGGTGCCTCAGCCCCGAACCGTCGCCGCCGAACGCATCCGTATCGGCCGTCTCCACGACGCGCCCGTCGTAAAAAATCGAGATCGTATCCGCTACGTGAAGAGCGAGATCGATGTCGTGCGTGATGAGGATCACTCCCTTGCCGCGGTCCGCCATGGCTCGGAAGTCTTTCAGCGCTTCCAGGGCAAGCTCCAGGTCGAGACCTGGCGTCGGTTCGTCGGCGATGATCAGTTCCGCGTCGACGACATAGGCCGTCGACAGCAGCACGCGCCGCGCCATACCGCCGGAGAGCTGGAAGGGGTAGAGTTTTTCCGTCTCGTTTTTCAGATCGAAGTGCGCGAAGGCCTCTCGCTGTTTCGTCCGCAGACTGTCGCCGGGCACGCCGCGAACCTGCTCACCGACGCGCATCAACGGATCGAGAAAGGCTACGGATTGCGGGATGAAGGCGATTTCCCGTCCGCGCAGCCGTGCTTTTTCCCGGACCGTCAAAGGCTTCCCCCGATAATACATCTCGCCGCCCGTCCGCGCGTTCTCGGGCAGGATGCCCATCACCGCGTGCGCGAGCAGGCTCTTTCCCGAACCGCTCGAACCGACGACCGCCAGAATTTCACCGCGATTCACCATGACGCCGAGGTCGGAGATGGCTGTGAAAGCGACTTTCTCAAGCCTCGCGTCGTAGCTTTCGAAGCTCACCCGCAGATTGCGCACGTCGAGAAGCGCTTCTTTTTCGTCGTTCATCGTACGTTTCCTCCTATTCGCGCGCGCTGTGCGGGTCGATCAGTATTTTGAGGTAGTCGCCGACCAGATCGAAGAGCTGCGTCGTCAGCACCAGGGCCGCTCCGGGGAAGAAGGAGAGCCACCACATGCCGGCGGCCAGATATTTCATCGACTCCGCCAATATGATGCCCATGGCCGGCGTGTCCAGAGGCAGACCATACCCAAGGAAGGTGATGCCCGCCTCGTGCAGAATCGCGTGAGGAAACAGCAGAATCAAGCCCACCGCGTACTGCGGAAAGACATGGGGAACGATGTGCCGCACCGCGATGTAGAGAGAACTTTTTCCCATTTTGCGCGACAATTGCACGTAGTGCGCCGAGCGTATCTGCATCACTTCGGCGCGGATCAGCCGCGTCAGGTTCGGCCAGTGCGTCACCGCGACGCCGGTAACGACGCCCCGCGCTCCGCCGCCCATCGCGATGGAGATGAGAATGAGCAGGATCAGATGGGGCACGCCCATGCACAAGTCCACCAGATAATTGACCGCGGAATCCACCTTGCCGCCGAAGATGGCCGACATGCTGCCCAGGATCAGCGCGATCAACGAGCTTATGGCCGCGGACAAAAGGCCGATACGGATGCTCAGAGACAGGCCGGCGATAGAGCGCCAGAACATGTCGCGTCCGAGATAGTCGGTACCGAAGAGATGGTCCGGGCACGGCGCCATACGCCTCGCCGAATAGTTCGGACCGTACAGTTCGGGGTCGAGCAGCATGCCTCCGATGAAAATGCCCGCGAGAAGCAGCGATCCCAATCCGATCACCAGCAGAATTCTGCGGCGTCGATTCAGCCAAGGTCGGGAAAGTTCCGCGTGAACGACTTCAGGCATAGTTGTCGCCCCCCTCTTTGATCTTGGGATCGACGATGCCGTAGATGACGTTCGCCGCCAGATTCCCCGCGAAGACGAAGAGAACGCTGAACATCGCGATGCCCATCAGCAGCGGCGCGTCGGCGTGAAGTCCCGCCTCGACGGCGGTGTTGCCCAGACCCGGATAGGAGAAGACGCGCTCCGCCAGCACCGATCCGCCGAAGAGTTCGCTCACGGAGGCGCACTGAAGCGTCACCGCGGGCAACGCGATGTTGCGCAGCCCGTGACGCATCACGATCTGTCCGAGTTTTTCACCGCGGGCGCGGGCGAAGAGCACGTATTCGCTCTCCATCACGTCCACGAGTTTCTGCCGCGTATGCAGCGCGATGTTCGCCACGCCGGCGATGCTCAGAGTCAACGCCGGAAGCGCCAAATGATGCAGCCGCTCCGTCAGCGTCGCTTCGGAGGCGACGCGGCCTATGGGGATCGCCAGTCCCAGAGGAAACCATCGCAGTTCCACGGCGAAAAGAACCAGCATGACGAGCCCGACCCAGAAGGTCGGCGTCGACGCCAGCACGAGGCTGAGCGTCCTGATGATCCTGTCGAGCAGGCTGTTTTTGTACACGGCCCCCAGGATTCCAAGCGCCAGCCCCAGCACGCCGGAAAGAACCCAGGCCGTGCCCATCAGCAGCAGCGAAGCCTTGAACCGCTCGTTCAGCACCTGCGACACGGGGCGGCTATAGGTGATGGACCGCCCCAGGTCGCCTTGCAGAACCTTCCGCGCCCAGAGGACATAGCGTTCGACGGGAGGTTTGTTCAGATCCCATTCGGTTTCGATGCGCGCTCTTTGCTCCTCCGAAACGTTGACCTCGTTCAAAAAAGCGTCGACTGCGTTCATGGGCGAGGCGGTGATCAGGAAAAAACTCAGCATGGAGGCGGACAGAAGCAAGAGCAGCATCCGCGCCATCGAGCCCGCAAAGTATTTCAGAAGACGCTTCTTCACAGAGTGTTCCCCTTTCGATTCCGCTGCGGAGATCGCCGGCCGGGGAAGACGCGCCGACCGACGATCTCTTTTCGTTTATTCGGCCCAGTACCACTCGTTCATGTTCTCAAGCCCCGCGCCGTTCTGATTTCTGCCCGGAACCTTGCCCAGATCGGGAATCCGCAGGCCGTCGCGGACAAAATAGACGTTTCTGGTGCGGGAGATATACAGAAACGGGACGTCCTCCCGAGCGAGCTTCTCGGCTTCCTGCCAATACGCGTTGGCTTCGGCGAGGTCCGTCGCCCTCAGAGCGTTGTCGATCGATTCGTCGACGCGCTTGTTGGAGTAGGAAGGAGGATTGCCGATGGCGCCCCTGTTGATCTGCGAGGAGTGATAGTACAGATAGAAATCCGACGGGCTGGGATATCCGATGCTCCAGCAGGTGGGCACGGCGCGGGCGTGACGGGCTTCGGACCAGGGAGCGGATTTTACGACGATGTCGATGCCCAGGGCCTTCGCATTTTGAGACAGTGCGACCACGGTGTTGTAGCGGGCCATGTCGTTGCTGCGCCCCGTAACCACGAATCGGGCCTTCACGCCGTTCTTCTCGCGGACGCCGTCGCCGTCGTCGTCCTTCCAACCGGCGTCCTCGAGGAGTTTCTTCGCTTCCTCGACTCGATTATCCTCGAACGTCGCTCTGGATGTCCAAGGAAGCACATCGTCGCCGATCGTATAGGAGGGCTTGCCCGCGCCGTTCAGGGCCTGCTCGACGAGCAACGCGCGGTTGATGCCGATGTTCAACGCTTTGCGAACGGCGATGTCGCAGGTTACGTTGTTGCCGATCGTTTTGCCGTCGGGGCCCGTCGTCTCGGGAATGACGGGAAGGTTGACCGCCAGCGCGTTGAGCACGTCGAGAGCGAGCACCGTCATGCCTTCGATCTCGTGCATGGCGAACTCCGACTCGACGGACACGAAGTCCAACTGGCCCGACTGCGCCGCGGCCAAAGCCGTATCGGGGTCCAGCTTGAGAATGGAAACTCGTTTAAACGGCGACTTCGGACCGTAATAGTAAGGATTGGGCTCAAGGATCAGCTGCTGGCCTTTCTGGAAATCGACGATACGCCACGCGCCGGAGCAAAGAGGCTTGTCGCCGTAATTCTCGACGTAGGCGTGTTCGGGGACGATGCCGATATAGGTCGCGATATGCGGAAAGAGCGACCAAGGTTTGGAGAGCGTGAATTCCACGGTGTAGTCGTCGAGAACCTTCACACTCTCGAGCATGGTCAGATCGGCGGCCGAAACCTGCGATTTCGTCTTCTCGAAGGTGAACGCCACGTCCCGGGCGGTAAGCGGACGGCCGTCGGCGAACTTGGCGTCTTTGCGAATCTCGTAGGTGTACGTCAAGCCGTCGGGGCTGATTCTTTCGGCGACGGCCAAATCTTTTTCCAGCATGTTCTCCTTGCCCACCTTCAGCAGATGGCAATGAAAAATATCGAAGCTCCACACGCCGTACCCCATAGTGGGATCGAATTTTCCGGCAAGCGCGTT
>LVBO01000273.1 GCA_001604435.1 Synergistales bacterium Syner_01 | reverse complement strand
GTCCTGCGAACGGAGAGAGGCTGAGCTCGTCGACAAGGGAGGCGACTCGCGTCGTCTGGACGAAAAGACGGCTCCGCTTGAGCGACGCGCTCACGTCGGTCTCCTTCGCCGTCAGCGAGAGCAGCGTGATTGCTCCGCCGCCTCCCACCAGGAGCATGAAACCGGCGATATGCGTGGCAAGATAGGCGTTCCGGGGCAGGCGAAGCCAGAAGTGCGAAACGAGCACGTTGCCCAGGACAAACACGCAGTAGATCGCAATGGTCGCGGAAAGCCCCAGGAGCAGCGGAACCGGCGCGAAGTCGTCTTTCCCCGCGACGACATGGAAGATCATGTAGGAGAACGAGAGGACAACCGAAAAGAGGATCGCCCAGAAAGAAATCCAGAATCCCTCCGTTCGCGCTCCGGGAGGTACAAGCAGAAAAATGACCGCCGAGAACCCCGCGAGGATCACCGACATTACGACAAGCAGAATGAAACCTTTACTGAACGTCCTCTCTGGTGTAATGAACATAGTAGCAAACTCCCTTCTTGAAATGCCGAATACCCGTTACTCTTCTTTCCGGTCGATGGCGGAGCCGCACTCGGCGCAGAACCTGGCGCTCGAAGACGCCTCTTTCCCGCAGGAAGGACACCTCGGAGTCAGTGAAACGCCGCATTCCGCGCAGAACTTCGCTCCCGCGGGCAGTGGTTTTCCGCATGACGGACAGACTTTTCCCGGAAGCGGAGCGCCGCACTCCGAGCAGAATCTCGCACCCCGGCCCGCGGGAGCGCCGCACTTTTCGCATCGGGACGAAGAGAGCGGCCCCCCTCCCGCGGTGGTCAGATTGCTCCCCATTTCGCCGGCGATTTTGCCGAACGCGCCGCCGACACCCATCCCCACTCCGAGCCCCAGACCGGCGTTCATCAGATTGCCGCCCCCCTCGTTCGACGCGGCTTTTTCAAGCGTATCGAACGAGCGCATCTGCTGGTAATTGTACCCCAGAACCTCCATTTTCGCCCGTTCGGAGAGCGTTTTTTTCAGCTCCGCCACCGCCGGATCCTCCTCGGGAACATTGATCGAGTTCACGAAGAAGTTAAGCACTTCGATACCGTAGTCGCCGAACATCCCCGCGACCTTTCCGCGCATTTCCTCGGAGATCTCGTCCAACCACGCGTTCACCTCCACGACGGAGATGCCGCGATGCACGAGATATGTCGACACGAGATCCTGCATCCGGGTGAGCAACAACCCCCGGAAGTGGCGGACCAACGCCTCCCTGTCGAACTGGTCGAGCGAGCCGACCAGCTTTACGAGGAACTTGCGCGGGTCTTCGATCCGGACGCCGAATTGCCCGTACGACCTGACCGGAAGCAGCACGCCGTATTTGGGATCCTGAAGCTGCACCGGAGAAGGAGTACCCCACTTCACGTCCAACGAATGCACCTTGTTCACGAACCAGACCCATGCTTTGAAAGGCGACTCCCCGCCGAAGGGCAGATTGACCACCTTCGAGAGCAGCGGCATGTTCGCCGTTTTCAGAGTATGCCTGCCCGGACCGAAAAGGTCCAGAGCCTGCCCGTTCCGGAAGAGGATCGCCTCCTGAGACTCCTCCACCACAAGCTGCGTCCACGTCCCCAGCTCGTCGCTCCTTGCCGGATCCTCCGGATTCCGGTAGCGCCACGCCAAAACCCTCCCCGGGTCGAGTTCCGGGTCGAACCGGACCACTTGAATCATCGCCATCGCACCCACCGCCTTCGTTCGGAGTTGTCCCGCAGGAGAATGCCGCCGTATCTCTTCCGATGATATTATGCTACCATACCGGCAGTCCCGTAAAGGAGAGCCGGAAAGAAAATCCAGCGGACCGGGACGTTTCTCGAAGGGAATGATTATGAACTATGGATGAACAGCAACTGCTCTCGCTTCTTCGCCAGGTCAAGGAAGGGACGCTCGACGAGTCGGACTTTGTCCGCCGGATGAAGGCGCTCCCCTACCGCGACTTGGGCGAGGTCAAGTTCGATACGCACCGTCAGCTCCGCAAGGGTTTCGCGGAGATCGTCTACTGCCCGGGCAAGAGCGACGGGCAGATCGAATCGATCGCGAACGCCTTCGCCGACACGCGGACGAACATTCTTTTCTCCCGCGCGACAACGCATCAATTCGGACTGGTGCAGGCGGCGATACCGGACGCGGCCTTCCACGAAAAGGCGCGCATCATCGCCGTTCGGAGGAAAGACTTTCCGCAATGCCATGGCCTCACTGTGATCACCGCCGGAAGCAGCGACGTCCCCGTGGCGGAGGAGGCCGCGGTGACTGCGGAGTACATGGGGTGCGTGGTCGAGAGGCTGTACGACGTCGGCGTGGCGGGGCTCCATCGCCTTCTTGCGCACGTGGACATCCTGCAGAACTCCAAGGCGATCGTCGCGGTCGCCGGGATGGAAGGGGCGCTCGCCAGCGTTGTGGGCGGGCTTGTCGCCTGCCCGGTCGTCGCAGTCCCGACGAGCACAGGGTACGGAGCCAATCTCGGCGGTATCGCGCCGCTGCTCACGATGCTCAACTCGTGCGCCTCGGGAGTCGCGGTGATGAACATCGACAACGGACTCGGAGCGGGATTCTTCGCCGCGATGGTCGTGCGGCAGTCGAAGTAGCGACAGCCTCCCCCCTCGAACGCGCCGCCTGCGTGCTGCGGGAGGGCAAGCGAAGCAAAAAAGCCGGAGAACACGCAAGGGGGAGCGCACCCGGCGTCTCCCCCTGCACGTATCGGCACAGTCTTCTGTTTAACGGCCGGTTTTCCCGGCGTAGAGCTCCACGATCTTCAGGACAACCGCCACGGCCTTCTCCATCGACGCGACGGAGATGAACTCATGCTTCCCGTGGGCGTTGTGCCCTCCGGTGAAGATATTCGGCGCCGGCAGCCCCCGGTAGGAAAGCTGAGAACCGTCGGTTCCCCCGCGGACCGGGATGATCTTCGGCTCGATTCCGCAGAGCCGCATCGCCTCCATCGCCGTCTCGACGATGTGCATTTGCGGCGTGATCTTGTCGAGCATGTTGAAGTACTGATCGGTCATCGTCAGCTCCGCCCTGCCCGCGCCGTACTTCTCGTTGATGGCCGTCACCGCGGCTTCGACCGCCTTCTTGCGCTCCGCGAACTTCTCCGCGGAGTGATCCCGGATGATGTAGTTCAGCTCGGTCGTCTCGACGTTTCCGGTGAATCCGAGAAGGTGGAAGAACCCCTCGTACTCTTCGGTGTGCGAGGGCGTTTCATTGGAGGGGAACATGGCCGCCAGCTCCATGCCGAGGAGGATGGAGTTCACCATCTTGTTCTTCGACTTGCCGGGGTGTACGCTCCGTCCGCGGATGACGATCTTCGCCTTGGCGGCGTTGAACGTCTCGTAGCTGATCTCGCCGACCGCCCCGCCGTCGACGGTGTAGGCGAAGTCGGCGCCGAACTTCTTCAGGTCGAGCAGGCTCGCCCCGTGCCCTATCTCCTCGTCCGGCGTGAACGCGACCTTGACGTCGCCCCTGGGAAACTCGGGGTGGGCGATCATGTATTCGAGCGCCGCCATGATCTCCGCGATACCCGCCTTGTCGTCGGCGCCGAGCAGCGTCGTCCCGTCGGTGACGACAAGCGTCTCCCCCTTGTAGAGGAGCATTTCAGGGAAAGTCGACGGCGACAGGGTAACCCCCTCGGCATCGTTGAGGACGATCTCCCCGCCGTCGTAGTTCTCGACGAGGCGGGGACGCACTGTGTCGTCGGTCACTTCGAGCGCCGTGTCCAGATGGGCGATGAAGGCTATTGAAGGAGTTCCCGGCGCGTTCCCCGGGAGGGTCGCGGTCACATACGCGTGCTCGTCCACGACGACGTCGGCGAGCCCCAAGGCTTTCAGTTCGTCGCCGAGTTCGCGGGCAAGCGTCGTCTGGCCCGGCGTGCTCGGAACCTTCCCGGCGTCGTGCGCCGCCTGGCTGGGAATCTTGATATACTTCAAAAAACGTTCAAGTACTGAAGTCATCGATCTAAACTCCTTTGCGTTCCGTGGCGAGGTAGGCGGCGAGCAGGTCGCAACATGCCTCCACGGCTTTCATGGTTGTACGCTCGTACGAATGCGACGCGTCCACTCCCGGCCCGAAGCACGCGAAATCGGCGTCGAACCCCGAAAGGGCCGCGACGCTCGCGTCGGATCCGTACCGGAAGTGCGTTTCCACGCGGAAAGGAATGGAACGCTCCGCGGCGAGGTCGGTAAGGAATTTCCGGAATTCGAAACCGTACGGCGTCCGGCTGTCGCGCGCGACGACAGTCACCGCGTCCTCTCTCGAGTTCGCGGGCGGCGCCACGATGCCCACGTCGACGGCCAGATGCTCCTCGACATCCTTCGGCATGGCGGAAATGCCGTGCCCGACCTCCTCGTACTGCGAAATGTACAGGACGGTCGTCCGGGCAGGGAGGCGCTTCGAGTCCATAAGCGCCTTGACGGCGCCGAAGATGCACGCCACGCAGAGCTTGTCGTCGAGGAAGCGCGATTTGACGAATCCGGAAGGGGTGACTTCGTAGCGGGGATCGAAGAAGACGAAGTCGCCGACCTCCACGCCGAGCGCGCGCGTCTCCTCCGCGGAGAAGACGTTCTCGTCCAGTCGCGCCTCGACGTTCTCGTCGGTCCGGAGCGTCGTGCGCACCTCGTCCGAAAAGGCATGCACCGAGGCCTTCTCGGGGAGAAGCGATCCGCGGATTTCACGGCCGGACGATGTGCGCACGATCAGGTTTTCCGCCTCGAAGGAGGTCCAGGCGAATCCCCCTATCTGCAGGAGGCGCAGACGACCGTTCGGCTTGATCTCCCTGACGATGGCGCCGAGAGTGTCCACGTGCGCGGACACCATTCTTTTCCCGTCGTCCCGCTCGCCTTTCAGCGTAGCCAGAAGATCGCCCTTGCGCGACCGCTCGACGGAGAGGCCGAGCGAGACGCACTCCCGCCCGACCCGCGCCAGAATCTCGCGGCAATCCCCTGCGACAGACGGAATCCCGATGAGCTCCTCCGCCAACTTGAGTACATACTGCATATCGATTTTCATAAAGTGCGGGCGTCCTTTCTCTTATCTGGCGTTCGTCCTTACGAGCTGCCGTGCGAAGTGGCACGCCACGGAACGCCCCGGTTCGATCTCCCTAAGCTCGGGCGTCTTCTCCCTGCAAACATCCTGACGGTAGAAGCACCTTCCCTGGAAACGGCAGCCTTCCGGCGGCTCGATGGGGCTGGGAACGTCGCCTTCAAGAATCAGTCTGTCGCGCTTTTGACCGACCCGCGCGATCGGAATAGCCGAAAGAAGCGCCTGGGTGTACGGGTGCAAAGGCTCTTTGAAAAGGCTTTGGTAGCCCGACATTTCGACGATCTTGCCGAGGTACATCACCGCGATCCGGTCCGAAACATGCTTCACCACGCTCAGGTTGTGCGAGATGAAGACGTACGTGTAGCCGAACTGCTTCTGAAGGCTGTTCAGGAGGTTGAGCACCTGCGCCTGGATGCAGACGTCGAGGGCCGACACCGGTTCGTCGAGGACGATGAACTCGGGTGAAAGCGCAAGCGAGCGTGCGATGCCGATACGCTGACGGCGCCCCCCGTCGAGCTCGTGAGGATATGAGTTGACAAGACGTCTCGCCAGTCCGACGGTGTCCATCAGTTCAAGGATCTTTTTGCTGCGCTCCGCGGTCGAACGGAAGACCTTGTTCACGAGCAGGGGTTCGGCAATGAGCTCGGAGACCGCGAGGCGCGGATTCAGGCTCGAATAGGGGTCCTGAAAGACGATCTGGACGCGCTTGCGCATCTCCTTCATCTTCGATGAAGAATATTTGAGAATGTCGTTGCCCCAGAACTTCACCTCGCCGCTCGTCGCCTCCAGAAGGCGGATCATCACCCTGCCGAGCGTGGATTTGCCGCAGCCGGATTCGCCGACGAGACCGAGCGTCTCCCCTTTGTTGATGGTGAACGAGACGTCGTCCACGGCGTGGAGCATCCCTTTCTTGGTGTGGAAATACTTCTTCAGGTTGTTGACTTCGACGATCGTTTTCGCGTTCGGATTCATCGTTTCACTCCCCCGTTCCCGTCTGCGGCCGTTTTCCAGTGTTCGAAACGCACCGGACACGCCACGAAGTGCCCCGCTTCGATCTCCACCATCGGCGGCATATCCGTCGAACAGGAGTCGATCGCGTACGGACAGCGAGGATGGAACGAACAGCCGCTCGGCAGATTCGTCGGATCCGGCAGCAGCCCCTGGATTACTTTCAACTCATCCTCGTCGCGGTCGATGTCCGGAACGGAGTTGAAC
>LVBO01000272.1 GCA_001604435.1 Synergistales bacterium Syner_01 | reverse complement strand
CCTTCAGACCGAGAAGGTCCGACACGCGCAACGCCGAATTGATACCGAGAACGAAAAGCATCTCGTTTCTTTTCCCGCTGGCTCTGAGGATTTTCTTCATCGTTTCGATCTTCTTGATCTCCCGTATCGGCTGTACCGTCTTCATCGTCTTTCCCCCTTCTCGTATCTTACTCAACACGAGAAATAATACACATGTGTAAGATACAAGTCAAGCCCTCGGAGAAGCGTTTCGGACAAATTCACTCTCAAGGCTTGCAGCATCAACATCTAGGCGATTCATCGAATCTTACAGAACCCCGTTCTGTTAGATTCCGATACCCACTGCTCAATTTTGAGCCGTCCTCTTCCCTCCCCATTATCTATCGCCTCTCCATCGTCCTCTTTCCCCGCTCGAAGGTCCACCTGTACCCCTGCGGTCTGTATCGTCCGCTCCGGTGGCCTATAGGCTGGCCTCGGTGAAACTCCAAGCCCAACCGCACAGGCGTACCTCAGCGGTCCTCCCGTCCTGAGTGTACCTGTGCATACCCATGCCATGATCTTTTTCCTTTCCTCTTCCAACATTCCACGTGACTCACCGCAGCGAGCATCCTTCTCCGGTCATACCAAGCCCTCAGACACCACACCTTCCCAGACACGCGAGAACGACCCTAGAATGAATCTCATCTCAAAAGAGTGTGAAAGTACCCTTGCCACCATTCCGTTCAACCTGACACCGCTCTCGCTGGCCTAGGCGTACATGTCAAGATTGTTCCTCCTGAGAGTACCCCATAGCCCACTTCTCTCCGATACCGATCTTCCGACCCGCCACGGGGGGAATGGTCTTCGCGTGCTCCTTCGTAGACCTTCAAAGATTTTCCGTTCAAAACCAAGGCCGTTCATTCTGTGCCACACCAACAGCTTTTGTGTTCGGGGAATCCCCGACTCCATGCATATAGTGCCGTCGCGTTTTCCGACGTAAAACCCCCGGTATTTCCAAGGGATAAGGGGAGCATACAAAATTGTATTCTCCACTTCACCATCAGAGAAGTACGCAGGTATGGTATACTCGAAAAAAGATGTACCCATGCTACCCACTCTTCAAACCGTTCTGCGTGAGGATGGTAGCCATGTCCTTAACCATGATGCCGCTTTTGTCAACAGCCGTGATAGCATCATGGAAGATAACCTTCGGCGTATCTTCGATAACCTTTGCCTCAAGCTCAAGTCGCCTCTCACATTCATCGGCATAGGCGCGAAGTGCTTCAGCGAATGTCTTTGGTAGCTTATCGGCGTATGGGTTATTCCTGTTCTTCAATTCGGCTTCCATCTTGTTGAACGCTTGAATGTAGGCTTCCTTGAACACCGCCGCTCGCGGTCCGGTGAATCCCATAGCAAGGAAGGTGAAGCCGTCGCGGGTCATAAGGTACTCCGGTGTATCTCGTTGCTGTTCATTGAGATAAGAGGACTGCGCAAAATTGCGCCGCCGAAATTCCTCAGTCGTTTCAAGGTTTCGGATAGCCCTCATCACATCTTTGTGTTCCTTCCCGAACGCCTCTGCGACCGTCCGACTGCTCACGACAACCTTCTCATCCCGCACCATGCGAGCGTAGCGAGCTACTTAAGTCCAAGCCCCAAGTAGTTTCATCAGGTGGAACGAAAAAAGAGGGAAGGAAGATAGACTACATCTTCAATCCCTCTACCGAGTTTCCCCGATTCATACTGTAAATGAAAATTTAATAAAACGGAAAAAAAGGGGAACAAAGACGTATCCCTGTTCCCCCGTTGGTCTTATCGTTGCCCCCAAAATTGGGGGCATTGAATCTTCCCTTACATCACCGGACAATCAATCCCAAGCGCAACCCTGTTCTCCATGACGATCTTCATCATGTCCCACAGCTTCCACTTCAGTTCATTGATCTTCCTGTCCCTGTCGTCATACGTAACGTCATAGGCACCCTCGAAGTCTACCCCGAGTTGTTCCGCTATGCTCTCGATGACCGTACTCGAAGTAAGCTCATCAAGCCCTTCAATGATCTGCTTCATCTCATGCCGAAGTACCGACAGTTCCTCGGTACTCCGTCCCAGAGCATCCCGGAGCTTCATCATCTCCGTATGAAGATACTCGTTCTCCTGCTTCAATTCATCCACGATATTCAGCATTCTTGTTTCCATATCCATGTTCCCCCTCCTGAGTTTTTATTTTGAAACGATTACAGATTACCTTTGCTTCCCTCTCCAAAGGCGCGTCTTGCGACACTTAGCCTTGAAACAAAAAGAACCGCCCCCGGCTCAACCCCGACGATGGAGAGGGATACCATCGGGGGAACCAGAGGCGGGAACCTCTATATCTTCATTCCGTCTAGCCGCGCCTGCGGCGCTATGCTCTTCTGTGTGTCTTCTCCAAGCTCCTGATTTTCACCAAAGACAAGACGCACAAAGGCTGTTGTAGGAGTGCCCCTGTGCGTCTTATGCGTCTCTGGCTTCCAAGGAGAAGTACTCAAAGCATCGGAAGGATGCCATATCTGCTACTGCTTAGTAGTCCTCAGTTTCTTCGATGATGCTCACTTCTTCGCCTTTGAGCTTCTTGTCAATCATCACAGCAAGCCCTTCAATCTGCTCTCTAAGCTCCTGTAGCTTCTCAGCATCTTTGAACTCGTCCTTTATGCTCTTCTCAATCTGTTGCAGCATAGACCTGTACATGTTCAACCTCTCTTCCTCAGCATCGTATTCATAAGGCTTCCCGCTGTATTTCGTGTTCTTGGCCGCCATCATCTTCAAGAGCTTCGGATTCATCTCTTTGCACCACCCCCGGAGCGTCTTAGGGTCTGTCCCTCCGAACTCTCTGGACACCTGTCTCCAAGACTTGAACATCTTCTTCCGTTTGTTCTGCCAGTACATTTCCTCATCAAGCCAAGCCTTGAACGCTTTCTTCCGATCTTCCAGACTCAACGGTCTACCGTGTTCGGCGTTCTTCTTCAGACTCCACAAAACGGCCTGTGCGTCATTTTGACAAGACACCACCAGCACCTTCACCGGCTCACCAGCTATAGGCCCTCCGGTCTTCCTCGCTTCGTATGTTTCACCCCATCCTTTGAAACAATTCCACCGCAACGCCTCGTATCTGTGATACCCGTCTATCAACTGAAACTCTCCGTCCTTGTAGCTCACGACAAGAGGCGGCATAGCTACACCAGCCTTGTACAGATTCCTGTACCGTCTCACTGTCTCCTGATGGAGCGGCTTAGTCCTTGTCTGTAGCCTTACCCTGTCCGTCTTAATCACACTCAACGGAACCTCCATCAACTTACCTTCACCGGAACTGATTTCCCATTCCAAAATACCGTTATCCATGATGCTTCATCTCCTTGATGTTATTTTGCGAGAGAATCAGACCTCCTACAGTCCGCGCTCTCTCTTCATATAAGGGAGACTAATTACAATTACCATAAACCCTAAGCAGATAAAGCACTTTTGCATAAACTACTGATTTCATTTATTCTTTTGCATTTACACTTAGTAAGCTCTTCTTACCTACCTTCAGTGTTCATAAGGCTTTTCCCATGTCCTTCTCCATGTCCTTCTCCCTGCTCTTCCCCAATGCTCCAACCCACGCATTTTTCCTCAGCACCGTTTTCACCCCAAAATCACCTCATCCCTGTCATACCAAGCCTTTACATATCGCTTTAGTGCATCAAAGTAAAATGCCATGAACCCTTGCTACGACTGGCTTCAGCCCTCTTTTTTGTTCAGTAGGTGTGAGGAATTCCTCACCCCTTTTTCACTATCTCAATACACCACCAGCGTTTCCCTTGAAAATTGAGTGCATCCTGACCCATCCTCACCCACCCACCCCGGAGAGCACACGCATCCAACCCAAGCTCCACCCGATGCCCCGCCTCAGTCTCCCTCAGCTTCCCCATGGTCCCACATGAACCTTCCCCAAAGCCTAATCAGGACAACGCGCTAGCGTTGGCCCCCATGCTACGCTTCATGCTTCCTGAGTGCTCCTGAGCATCCCCGTTCATCCTCTGGCTCACAAGGGAGTCAAAAAGCTTTACACCCCAAGCCGCGCCTTGCGGCGCTTTGCAAAGCGTGTAACCTTTGGCATACCCCTTGATCTCCCGTTCATCCTCTACACTCCCGTCACAGGCGTACCTCAGCGGCCTTCCCCCGTACCTGAGTTTCCCTGTGTCTTCCCCACGCCGATCTTTCCCCTTTTCCCCCCTCCAAACTCCAAACAAAAAGCCCCTCCGTCACCGCTGACAGAAGGGCTTTGCTTATTTCCTTGGAAATACTTACCGTATATTCTATTCTTACTACTTCCACTTGCCAACCAACCCCCGAAGGTTCACTTCCGGCACGATGTGCGCCATAACATCCCGATACAGCACATCCGGTTCATACGCCTTACCGTAATGATCTAGCGTCATATCTCTCCCCGCCTCGTGTCCGATGATCTGCTTTACCTTCCGAGTATCCAATCCCTTTTGCTTGCATGTATTCGCGAAGGTATGCCGGAAGCTATGAAACACTTTCTTCCCTTCTTTTTCATCGTCCTCGATACCGATTCTGTCCAAATACCGATTGAACCACTTGCTGATTCTATCGCTGTACTTCTTGCTCACTCCGTCCTTTTCCAGTTCCGGGAACAGCCTAGGCGCTCCTGTCCTGCGGACCTCTTCAAGATACTCGGATAATCCTATCTCCTTCAGAACAGGAGAAACAGGTACCAGACGCTCGGATGAGAGTGTTTTCAATCCCTTGTCCGCTCTGTCGTTTACATCGAAGCACAGAACGCCTTTCACTTCCCGAACATCCCCAAGATAAAGCTGACAGATTTCCTCAATCCGCATTCCCGTACACAGCGCTATCAAGGGAACCCAGAACCTTGCTGCTTGTCCCTTTGTTTCTTTGAGATAGCTTCCCGGATTGAACATCTTCGCCAAGTCTTCCGGGGAAAACACAGCCCTCGCTGCCGACTGCTTGCGCCTTTCCAGCTTGAATTTCATTACCGTATCCATGCCTTCTTTGACCGGATAGCCTCTATCTCTAGCCCAATGAAGGAACCCGCCGATCTTTACGGCTCTGTTGTGAAGCGTCTGTTTGCTCAATCGTTCCTTCTCCGGTATGTCCATCTCTGACAACCGCCTCAGCGTGAAGCTGGCATACTTCGGTGTTTTCTGCCTGTTCTTCGGTACTCTCAAGAAACGATCTCTCGCATCTCTCAAGTGTTCCGGTCCAAGACGGCCTATCGGCATATCGCCCACCATCTCGATAAAATCCTTCACCATCGGCTCGTTATCAAGTCGTGTTCTCTCTGTCCATTCTTTCATCTGCAACTTGTCCTTGACCCAAGCATCAAGAACCACGCTCAACAGCGGTCCTTCTTCTTGGTTCTGCTTTCTTCCCGCAGTATCGGAGTTCACTACGATGTATTTTTCATTCGCTTCACCAACCGAGATATACCGCTCCGTGCCTCTGTAGTCGCCTATGTTCCGCTCTTGAGCAATCTCCAAATACGACACGGACGCTTTCAGCAATTCCCTGCAAAGTGTCTTGAATGCCATATCTTCTTTATCCATGACGATTCCCCGCTCTTCAAGGAGCGCTTGAGCTATCCCCGTTTTGCTCAGATGGTCATCCGTAGCAAGGCGCTCCCGCTCATCGGTTTCCAGAATCGCGAGTGTTTCGGCTTCATCATCAATCTCGTGAAGGCCTCTCGGTCTATCGCGAGAAATACGCTTCAGTTCATCTTCTTCAAGAATTTCCCGCAGCCAATCGGCTACAAGGCGTTTGATCTCCTTGTGGTCCATGTTCCGATACTTCCCTTCACGAATATCATCAAAAAGGTCCGCTGTTATCCACGCGAGGCGTTGCGCTCTTCTTCCCGCTTCTCTGGGATTGTTGGTCCTCAGGGCGCGTGATATCTCCGTAGTCCGAAGAAACCCTTGAATATCCTCCGGCACACGCATTCTGAAATACAGCATATCGCCTCTTCTGACAACGTACAGCGGCAAAGACAAAGAAAAGCCAACGACCATTGTTCAAATCGCCTCTCCTTCATCGCCTTTGCTTCACATTTACTTCTTCCCTTTATGGCGTGTATGTTCGCTTTGTGGGAAGTCTGTGTAGCAAACTGTGTAGCAAAGGCTATTTTGAGGCTTGAACTACAGTCGTTGACTCTCGAAAAAACCCTGTCGTAGCAAGGGTTCGCGCTATTCTACTGGCGGAGGCGTGTGGGGGTCGAACCCACCGGAGACGGCCTATACCGCCTCCC
>LVBO01000026.1 GCA_001604435.1 Synergistales bacterium Syner_01 | reverse complement strand
CCCGATCCCCGACAGGTTCGCCGCGACGTTCGCCGCTCCGCCCGCGACATGACCTATTCTTTGGGCGAGAAGCACCGGAATGGCGGCCTCGGAGGATATGCGCCGCGCGGTTCCGCTGACGTACTTATCGAGAACAACGTCTCCCACGACGGCGATACGAATGTCCTTGAACTTTTCACTATGGAGTATCATTGCGACTCGCTCCTTGAAGTGTCGAAAGATGGGCAAAATCATGTTCGGTTTTTCAGGCTCCATTTTACTATATCTTTGATAGAATACGAAGTGGTGCGCATTTTCCCCGCCGGTTCTTTCTACGTGGCGTTATCGAAGGAGTGACTGTTCCGTGGAGGTTCTTCATTCGTTTTTTTGTTCCAGGTTCCGTGCATGATCCGTTCTTGCAGGGCTTATACCCCCCCTTCGAAAGACGGAGAAGGGGAACGCATTCTCTTTCTGCGCTACAGCGCGCTCGGCGATATTCTGATAGTTACGCCTTATTGCAGGGCGCTCAAGGAGAGGTACCCCCGAAGTCATGTGACATGGTTGGCGTACGCACAGTATGTTCCGTTTCTCCGGGAACAGCCGTATATCGATAACGTACTGCCTTGGGACAAGTCCGCGGGAGAGCGGGAGTTTCTCTCCCTTCTGCGGCGCGTCGGAAGAGAGCGATTTACCCGGCTTGTTTCTTTCCATTCCAGCGACCGAGGGGCGCTCATCGCTCTCTTTTCGAAGACTCCGCTGCGTTTTTGCAACGCGAGCAAATGGGGCGCGCTCTATGATACGCCGCGCGATCTGTCGTTCTGGACGGCGCACGATCTTCGGATACCCGAGGGGAGCGCCCTCGGGTACGTAGTGACGCCGGATATGCGGAAGCGGGCGGCCTCCCTGCTGGGAGAGCATGCCTCCCGTCCGTTCATACTCGGGGCTATCGGCGCAAGCAAGGAGATCAAACGATGGCCCGTGGGCCGTTGGAAGGAATTCACCGCGTATGCGGTGCGCGCCGGCCTGCAGGTCGTTTTGGCGGGGGAAGGCGAGGAGGAGGAAACCGCCGCGTCCGCGATCGAAACCGCCGTGCGTTCTCCTCTGGTCCGCAACATGGTCGGGAAAATTCCGCTCGCGGACCTTGGGGGAGCGATCTCGCTCTCCAGCGCCGTTGTAGCCGGAGATACCGGTATCCTTCACATCGCCCGAATGCTGGATATTCCCTCCTTCGCGCTTCTGGGGCCGACGCCGCTTCCCGAAGGACTGAGCCTTGCACGCCCCGAGCACACGTTCTGGACGCGGTGTCCTCTGAAAGCATGCAACAACTGGCGATGCACGCAGGAGTGCCTGGGAACGATCTCCTCTTCGGACGTGTGGGATGCCGTTGCCGCTTTTCTGAAAAGGCTGCCTTCAAACTGAAAAGCGAGACTTTTTATACGTACTTTCCGCAAGATGAGTCTTAAGTCCTATTCTCAAAGAAGGGGCGTTCAGATACAATCCCTTCGGACAGTCGAATTGAAGCACTTTGACAATTTGACCTTGGATGAATCAGCTTCTGTTCTTTCGTGTGGAAATCCCGACGGCGTGAAAGGAGGTGCGAAGACCCCCTGCCAACAAGGACGAGCGAAAGATGAAGGCGGAGGAATTCCAAAGCGAAGCATAGGGGAGAAGAAAAAGGAAACGAGGAAACTTCATTCGGACCCCCGAAGCGGAGCAAGGAATACCCGCGTTATACAAAACACACTAAACCAAGGGGGTTACATAACAATGAAAAAGATTCTTGCACTTGTTGCGGTAGTCGCGCTTGTTGCGTTCGCCGCTCCTGCGTTCGCCAACGTCAACCCGTTCATGGATGTTCCCATGAATCACTGGGCATATGATGCCATCGGCCAGCTTGCCGCTCGGGGAGTTCTTTCCGGCTATCCCGATGGCACCTACAAGGGCAACCAGCCCATGACCCGTTACGAAGCCGCTTCCGCAGTAGCTCGTGCTCTTGCAGTGGTCGACATGACCAAGGCCAGCAAGCAGGATGTCGAAATGCTGAAGAGACTTGTTGTCGAGTTCAAGGACGAGCTTGATGCGCTTGGCGTCAAGGTCGACAAGATCGACAGCAGACTCGCCGTTATCGAGGAGCGCCTCGGCGGATGGAAGCTTTGGGGCGAATTCCGCTTCGACGCGAAGTTCGGCGGCAACGACAATATGACGGATCCCGCGCTTTACGGAACGAGCGGCGCGAATCAGTTCAACATCAGCCGTTATCGTATCTGGATGCGGAAGTATATCGACGACAAGGTGACCTTCACCGCTCGTATTCGTGAAAACAGAAGAGACAATGCCACCCGTACCGAGAGAGGGCTTGCATTCGATCGTTACTATATCGATGTGAAGTTCCCTTGGGACATCACCGCGACGATCGGACTTAGTCTGCATGACTGGGAAGGCGAAGATGGACTCTATGTCGACAACGACGCCATGTTCACCGACAGAAGCTATCGCGGATTCTACTTCAACAAGCCGTTCGCCATGGGCAACTTCGCGTTCTACGTGTCCCGTCCGGATGAAATCGGAGCTGCCGACGGCACTGCCGAGCCCGGCTTCCGTTCGCCGATCGAGCACTATGAAATCGGCGCGCGTGCGAAGTTCAATTTCAACGAGCAGCTGTGGCTCTCGCTCAACGGCATCATGAGAAAGTACGACTCCAACGTGCTTACATCGCTTAACGGCGCCGGCGTCGAAAAAGAAGACGAGCATGTGTACTGGGCTGCCGCCGGTGTCAACTTTACTCCTTCCATCGCCCTTAAGGCTGCGTACTATGGACAGGAAGTACAGGTTGGCGACACCGTCGGAACCGAGACGCCGAAGTCTTTCCAGGCTGTCGTCGACATCAAACAGGACGCTCTGAAGTTCACCTCTCTGTGGGCGGAGTACAGATCCTTCGACGAGAACTTCAAGGCATGGACCGACGGCCCGTGGGACAACTACGGCGCAACGGTGACGGGAACGAATCTGGGACAGCTCTACGACAACGCGATATTCTTCTATCTTTCCCAGAAGTGGACCGATCAGTGGAGCACCTTCCAGCGCTACTTGGTCGCGAACGCCCGCAACGAAATCGCCGGTGTGACCGACAACACGACCAACTGGACCTTCGGCGTGAAGTACAACTATACGCCGGGCCTCTCCTTCGAACTTCTGTACGACAAGATCGAGAACGCGCAGACAGCGGTCAACAACGACGACAACCTCATCCGCTTCAGAACGCACATCGCTTTCTAGGCGGGCAATTCGTCGGATTCGGAAGCATCGCACCAGACACGAATAAAAGAGGAGCCCGAAAGGGTTCCTCTTTTTTTATATCTCCTGTATAATTGCAAGGAAGCTTATCCAAGAGGAGGCGTTATGTGTGCCGTTCAACAGAAACCAACTGTTCCGTGGACTCCTTGTGATTGTACTTTTCTTCTCTATGTCTGCTACGACTTTTGCGGATACCAAGGTTTTCGCGCGCTGGAGCCAGACGAAATCTTATAAGAACGATTTGGGAAGCGAACTCGACGTGCGCGCGACCTATTACTCCGCGGAGTACATCGAGGCGCTCGTCAAACAGGAGGCCGAGAAGAACCTCTGGACCGAAAACGAGATGGAGCAATACAAGTACCAACTGCTGAGCGGGCTCAACCTCAACGAGTATATCCCAGTTCATGTCGAGTTCGACAACAGAGGCCCGTCGATGCATCTCGCCCCGTTCGATTCGTTCCTTACTCTGTGGGTGGGGAAGAACAAGCTGACGCCGGCCGACTACGATAAGCGTTTCAACTTCGGTTTCCAGGGCAAGCGCGAGGGGCTTGTTTTTTTCCCGCGGTATGACAATAAAGGGAAGTCCTATCTTGAAGGAGTGAAAACAATTCGCTTTGCAATGGCGGGCGCTATCAGCAGCGTGACGATCAATCTGTCGACTATTGATTTTGTTTGGGACGTTGCCCGCGATAATCCCGAAGCCCTGTACACCGGCCGAGCCGCAGCCCGCCTCGAACTCGACCGCCTGATCAAGCGCATCGAGAAGCTCAACGCCGAGAAGCGGGAACTCGAGGGCAAGCTGAGCGAGCTGAACGCCGAGCTGAACACCATTACCCATCGCGTCGAGGAGCTTCAGCGCCAGTAACGCACCGGTAACGACACTACGCACGCCTTTTCGCTCGCCCTTCCGTCGAACGGAATGGGGCAAAAGGCTTATTGAACGCCGAACACCGAGCGAACCAAAAAGGCGAGGAGCGCGGACATCCCGATCCGCGCTCCTCGCCTTTTTTGTGGTACTATATCCGGTGTCCGTATTTTAGTGTCGGGAGGAACGAACAGTTTATGATGAAACGAATCGCGGTGTTGACGAGCGGGGGAGACGCGCCGGGGATGAACGCGGCAGTCCGTGCCGTTGTGCGTACGGCGCTCTATCACGGCATGGAGACCATAGGCGTGATGAAGGGGTACGAGGGACTGATGGACGGCGAGTGCATCACGCTCGACCGTGCCGCGGTCGGCGGGATTATCCACAGGGGCGGGACGATCCTGCGCACGGCGCGGAGCGAGCGTTTCAAGACGGAAGCCGGGCTTCGCGCTGCGCTTGTGCAGATGGAGAACCGCAAGGTGGATGCGCTGGTGGTGATCGGCGGCGACGGTTCCTTCAGAGGGGCCGAAAAACTGTGCGCGATGGGACTGCCGGTGATCGGCATTCCGGGGACAATAGATAACGATATCGCCGGCACCGACGTAACCATAGGGTACGATACTGCGTTGAACACGGCGCTCTCGGCGGTGCAGAAGCTCAGGGACACGGCGAGCAGCCACGACAGGCTCTTCATCGTGGAGGTCATGGGACGCGACGCGGGGTTCCTCGCGCTCGACGTGGCCGTTTCCACCGGGGCGGAGTACGTCGTTGTTCCGGAGATCCCCCTCGACATCAAAAAAATGTGCGATCATCTGCACTACTCGAGGAAGCGCGGGAAGACGCACTCTCTGATCATCCTGGCGGAGGGCGTGATGTCGGCGCTTGAGCTTCGGAACCAGCTTCAGGATACCGGAGGGTACGACGCCCGCGTGACGGTGCTTGGGTATATCCAGCGCGGCGGCAGCCCGTCGTCGCTGGACACGATTCTGGCCTCCAGGATGGGCTCGTTCGCTGTGGAGTCGCTGCTCCAGGGAAAGAACGGGGTTATGGTCGGTTCGGTGTGCGGCAACATGGCGCTCTGCCCCTTGGAGGACGCCTGGAAAGCCGCCAAAGAGCTGAATCCCGAGCTTCTTGCCTTAGTCGACAAGCTGAGCGTGTGATATGGAGAGCTTCGGCCGCATTTGTTCCGTAATAGGTTCCGACCGGCCCGGACGAAAGGTCGGAGGGCTTCTTCGGCCGGAGTGCATCGGGCGGGCTCTCGAACTGTTGAAAAACGCCCCCTCCGCGGCTATCGTAACGGGGTTCTTTGTTCCCGCCTGCGGCGTTCCCGAGACGGACGGTCCCGGCGGAGCGGTGATGCTCGGCAGGGCGTTGGAACGATGCGGGCGAAGCGCGACGCTCTATACGGACTCCCGGTGTTTTTCGGTTCTGGATGCCTGTTCGCGTGCGGTGGACGGGCCTGTTGTCCGTTCGGTCGAGACGGGAGAGGAGATCCTCGAATCGTCGCCGTCGCTCGTCGTCTTTCTTGAGCGCCTTGGGCGGGCTTCCGACGGGCGGTACTACAACATGCGCGCCGAGGACATCTCCACGGTCACGGCGCCGTTGGACGATGCGGCGGCCCCGGCGCTCGCGGCGGGGATCCCCGTGCTTGCGGTAGGCGACGGCGGGAATGAAGCCGGTATGGGCGCCTTCCGTTCGGAACTCTCATCGATTCTTCCGGGGTACGCTCATTGCCTCTCGGTGACGCAGGCTTCGCTTACGCTTCCGGTCGACGTCTCGGATTGGGGAGGATACGCGCTCGCCGCGATGCTCTCGCTTGTCGCCGGAGAGTGGGTCGGACCGGATGAAGAGGAGATCGACAGGATGCTCGGCGCTTTGGTCGGGGCGGGTGCGGTCGACGGTGTGACCCGCAGGAGCGAACCGACGGTGGACGGCTTCGACGCTTTCGTCCACCGAACTGTCGTTCGCTCTTTGCACGAGATTATGAGCTCCGTGATCCCGAAGAAGAAAAGAGCGCCTTTTTGAGCACGGGGCGCGCTGCAAGGGCCGCCGCCGCGCCGATGCCGCACTGGACGACGTCGGTCGCCGCTTCGACGGGAACTGCCGGCCATCCGTAGAGGATGCCCGCGACGGTGGAATACCCCGCGATCATGACCGCCGCTCCGGCGGCGATCCCGAGAACCGGTCGCCGTTGCCCGATCCGGCCGACGATATACCCTTCGGCGCCTTTGATCAGGAGGGTGAAGGGGGCCCAGAGCGGGTACCCGAGCAGCAGGTCGGCAAGCGACGCGCCGATTCCTCCTGCCGCCGCGCCCCAGACGGGACCGAGGAGCAGCGCGGCAAGATAGATAATGCCTTCTCCGAAGTTGAAGTAGAGCCGGAATCCGGGTACGGGGATACTGAGCATCGTCGCCGCGGCGACCGCTCCGATGAGGAGCCCTTTGAGGGCGACCTCTTTTGCGTGTGTGCTGTTCATTGGAATCATCCTCCTTGGAGGGGACATCGCTCTCCGCCCGGAGCGTCGATTCGGCCGGGTGAGAGATGCGCCCTGAATTTCCTGCTTGCCTCGTCATTGTATTCGTGGTAGAGTTCTTTCGGAAAGAGCCAGCTGGACGCTGTTTCCATCTATTTCTGGACTGTTCGAATGATCGGGGAAGTCGAAACCCGGCGATGTATTTTTTCTCTGCACTTGTTTTTTTTCTGGGGCGGTGGGTATAATGTCCAGGGACGGGAAGTTATTTCTTCTTCTGGTTGGTCTCGCTATCTTCTCCCTGATCGCCGTCTCGTTCGGGGCGATTCGTTCGAAGAAGGCTGCGGGTTCTTTTGAAATCCACAATATCGTTTTGTGCGACGAGGTGGACGGCGGGATAAAACCCGTCGGCGCCGGTTCTTCCTTTTCTTTCGGCACGCGCCAGTTGTGTTTATGGTTCGAGTACTCCAGAGCCGGCGACGGCGAGAATATCCGGGTACGTTGGTACTACAGGGGGCGACCGATTCATTCGCAGGAGGTCGTTCTCGATCCCGGAAGCGGAGCCAAGGCGTTCTGCCTGCTTCTTGAGGACGGCTCCCCTCTCCCCAAAGGATCCTATTCGGTCCGAATATCTCTGTTCGACAGGGTGTTTTCGGATACGTTCTTCGAAATTTCCGAGTAACTGCAACAAGGCAAGCTCAACAATCCGGTCCGTTTTTTCCGGTTCGTGCGGTTCGTACCGCGTGAAGGCGTTGAAACGGGGCAATTCAGGAAGGGGATGTCCAGGTTCGTGTTTTTCTCTGATCATTTATCCCGAAGTGTTTCAAAAAGCCCTCCCGGCTTAAAAAA
>LVBO01000271.1 GCA_001604435.1 Synergistales bacterium Syner_01 | reverse complement strand
GGCTGTCCGCGAGGTTGGCCTTCGCCCGCGAGACCGACGCCCTGGCGACGGCGAGGTTCGCCTTCGACTCCTCGAGCTTGGCGGCGAGGACGTCCGGGTCGATGAGGGCGATGAGCTGCCCCTTTTTCACATGGTCGTTGAAGTCGGCGTAGATCTCCTTGATGGTTCCCGAGACCTGCGTGCCGACGTCCACCACGGTGACCGCGCTCAGCTTTCCCGTGGCCGTGACCTTCGAGACGATGTTCCCCGACTCCAGCGCGGCCGTGCGGAAGACGTACTCCGTTATGCCGCCGTCCGAAAAGTGCATCCATGCCGCGCCTCCGGCCAACAACAGCAGCAGTACGACGATCTTTTTCATTCGAATTCCCCCCCGAGGCTCTGTTCCAATTTCGCAAGCGCCGCGCTGTAGTCGTGCTGCGCCTGATAGTGGCTCACCTTCGCGCTGTTGAAGGCGAGCACCGCGTCCGCCACTTCGAGAACGTTCCCGACGCCCGTCTCGAAGCGCCCCTCGGCGAGCGTCAGATTCTCCTCCGCCTGGCGCACCAGCAGTTCGGCCACCGGGATGCGCGCTTCGGCCTCCCGCACGGAGAGGAGCGCGGAGCGGACGTCGTAGAGAACGGTCTGTTCGACGCGCCGAAGCGCAGCGTCCGCTCCCTGCGCGCCGAAGCGGGCTTCGGACACCCTGGCGTCGGTCAGCCCGCCGTCGAAGACGGGGACGGAGAGGGTGACCGTGGCGCGGAAGCTGTCGTCGAGCGGCCACTCCGAGCCCGAGAGGTTCGCGGCGCCCGAGAGGGAGACCGTCGCGGCGTTCCCCTTGGCGGCGATGGCGACGGAGAGCTTGCCCGACTCGCTCTTCAAGCGGGCCGTGCGGATGTCCGGGCGGTTCGCCATGGCCTGCTCGACGGCGAACGGCTCGTCGGGGAGCGCGCGGGGCGCGAGAAAGGGCGAGACGGCCTCGACGTCGCCGAGCTGAATGCCGACCGCGTTCGAAAGTCCGGCCCGCGCAGTGGCGAGCGACGCCTCCGCGGAGACGAGCGCGATCCGCGCGTTGCTCAGGTCCACTTCGGCCTTGGTGACGTCGAACTTCGCCTTCGCTCCCGCCTCGTAGAAGCCTTTCGCCTTCTCAAGATGCTTTTCGTAGGTGCGCACGGCGTTCGCCGCCTGCTCGCGCTTCAGTCCGTTCAGCAAGAGCGTGTAGTAGGCGTCCTTCACGCCCTTCCGGACGGTGAGGATTGCCTCCCGCTGCGATTCGGACGCAGTATCTATCGCGAGTCCCTGGCTCCGCCGTTCGAGCGCGTTCTTCCCCGAGTCGGAGAGCAGCTTCGTTACCGTGAACGCGGTCGAGTAGCTCTGGTCGGCCCCCGAGTTCCGCGTCGTCGAGGCGGAGAGGCTTCCCGTCAGCGCGGTTCCCGCCTTCACCTGATCGAGCCTCGCCCGCTGCGCGTCGAGCGTGGCCCGCGCCTCCTCCAGCGACGGATGATGCTCTCCCGCGAGGAGAAGGCACTCTTCGAGAGCGAGCGTTCGCGCCTCGCCGGCCGCCTCGACCGCGGAGAGCGCAAGAAGGAGCAGGAGCGCCGCAATGAAACGGAGGCTCCGTTTTCCAAAGAGGCCCTCGGATACTTTCGTCATCTATTTCATCTCCTTCATTTGCGTAGTCATGTATCTATTCTATACCGCTTTCTTTCAGTGTGCTCTGTAGTTGGCGCAAAGATTTGTAAGGGAAAGGGCCGAAGTGTAAAGGGGTGCGGACTCCTTCCAAACGCTTCATGGAAGCGGTTTTCGGCCGGAAGAGACCGCCGCGCCTCTTCCGGAGTATGCGGATTCAGTCCTGCTCGTTCCTGTTTCGATGGAATTGGTGTATCATTGGAGAAAATACGGTTTTTTTCCGCCGCTCCCGGGCGGCATACAGGAAAGGGAGATGCGTATGAGCGAGACGACGAACAGCGATATGCAGGCCCCCGCCGCAGGCGGACGGGCGACGACGATCCGAAAGGGAGACGTCATTTTGCAACTCGAAGGAGGGGGCGTCTGGCTCGCCTGTCCGGGCGATTCCGTTCC
>LVBO01000270.1 GCA_001604435.1 Synergistales bacterium Syner_01 | reverse complement strand
CCCCTTTTTTTGATAATGCAATGTCGATGTCCTTTTCAGGAAGTATCTCCACATCCAAGTCAGAAACCTCTGCCGCTATTCCTTTTTGAAAAGCCTCTTGCATATCCTTTTTGTATTCTGTCAAATCTTCTTGACTGATAGGTGCCAACTTAAAATTCATATATGATGCTCCTTTTACAGGATACTGATACTTTTTTCGTTTTACGATAAGGAACACTGCTGTAAGCACAACCGCCATCACTTCAGCTGCAACAATGGAAATCCAAATACCATCAATTTGCCAAATCATTGGGAGAAGTAAAACAGAGCCGAGTTGGAACACCAATGTACGCAAGAAAGCAATCAAGGCGGAGGTTAGTCCGTCGTTCAGAGCAGTAAAGAAACCTGAACCGAAAATGGCAAAACCCATAAAGGGAAATGCAATGGCGAAAATACGGAATCCGGAAACAGTCAAATTCATCAGCTCTTTGTCGTAACCCACGAATATTTGAGCCAACGGAACAGCAAGCAGCTGTGCGGCAGTTACCATAACGAGCCCACCAACACCAAGCAGTCGAAGGCTTTTTTTTAAAAGTCCCTTGAGTTCGTCGTGATTTCTTGCTCCATCGTGATAAGCGAAAACAGGTGCTACACCTACAGAGTAACCTATAAAGGCAGCCGAAAAAACCATGCTGACAAACATCATGACACCATAAGCTGCCACACCGTTTTCCCCGGCGAATTTCAGAAGCTGTATGTTATAGAGCATTCCCACGATACTCATGGAAACATTGTTCATGAATTCGGAAGATCCGTTGGTACAAGCCTTGAAAATTGTCTTGCCATAAAAGCTGGTTTTGCCGAGGCGAAGAATACTGCTGTTTTTCCGAGAAAAATAGACAACAGGAATAATGCCGCCTATAAACTGGCTGACAGCCGTAGCAATAGCCGCTCCTGCCAGCTTATATTCCAGCGGAAGAAGAATCACCAAAAAAGCATCCAAAACCATATTGGCAACACCGGCTGCACCCGTCACGAAAAGGCCGAACCCAGGCTTTTCCGCCGCTACAAAAAAGCTTTGAAACACAAGTTGCAACACAAAAAACGGTAAAGTTGTAAGAATGATTCGTCCATAAACAACACAATGCTCAAGCAGCTCTTCTTTTGCACCAAGCAGCGCGGCAATGGGACGAATAAATACAAATCCCAATATGGTGAAGAGGACACCAAGAACAAAAGCCACATACACAAACAGGGAGAAATATCTGTTCGCCTTTTCCTTGTCACCCGCACCGAAGGCGTTGGCAACAATGGCGGTTCCTCCGGCGCCGAACATGAAGCCAACAGTTGCCACGATCATCAAAAATGGCATGATCAGATTGACTGCGGAAAATGCCACTTTGCCTGCATAATTCGAGACAAAGAATCCGTCCACCACACTGTAAATGGATGTAAAAATCATCATAGCAATGGACGGAAGTGTAAATTTTATCAGCTTACCGTAGGTGAAACGATCCGAAAGCCGTATCGTCATGATTTCCTGCCAAACCAACTGATCGCAAAGTCTGCAACAGCCGGCGCCAAGTCCTTAATATCCCAATCGCTTGTATTTATTATTAAGTGATATGCGTCACGCCGCCCCCACTCGGCGCCCGAAAGGATTTCCCTTGTCCGAGAGCGAATCTTATCGATCTCTTTCATCCTCTGAACGAGAGCTTTTTCCGTAAGTTGTTCGCTCTCCGAAGCACGTTCCATACAACGCTTCACCTTTGCCTCCACAACAGCACAAACAAATGTATTGAACGGATTGTATTTCTTTAAAATCACATCGGCGTTTCTACCTACGATGATACAATCCTTGCCCAAGGCGGCAATGTCCTCGATCACTCTTTTTTGCTCAAGCAGAAGAGTTACCCCGCTTGTTTGCATATATGTCGCAGAACCGATAGTGCTTCGAAAAGTAATGGGGAAATTCTGCCAACCGTGATTGTGTAACCTGCCCTCTACATAATTCGGATCAAGCCCGCTTTTTTCAGCAACAGCAGAAATAATTTCACTGTCGTAATAATCAAAGCTCATAATATCCGCAAGACGCTTTCCGAGTTCACGTCCTCCGGAGCCGAATTCACGACTTATAGTAATAATTTTCATTGCCTCTCTCCTTTATAAAGCACCGATTCGCTTACGAAAACAATCCGCATATTTTTCCATCAGACGAATGTATGTGTTGATTTCTTCTGTCGACCAAGATTCAAAAGCCTGTACTTCCGCTTCGTAGAGCTTCGCCACAGTCTTCTTCACATACTCCTTACCCTTTTCCGTCAGGACGATTTTTTTTGCTCTGCCTGTGTACTGTTCCAGTAATAGAATGCCATCAGCCTCTAAACCTCGAATAGCCGAGTTCACCGTCTGTTTGCTGATTCCCGATTTCTTATAAATATCGCTGAGCAAACAAATTTCGCCCGCGTCGTAGATTGTATACAATACAATAGAGACACTGTCCGTAATGCCCAGCTTTAACGATGCCTGATGATACAATGCTTCCATTTCAGAAGTCAGATAATTGATTCGATGAATTTCGTCAAATCTCTTTTGATTCATTACCATACCTCCAAGTACGATTTCGTACCTTTATTATAGTACGAAATCGTACTTTTATCAATAGGGTTCAAAAAAGTTACAAAAAAGGAATCTCGTGGAAAATATCCTACGAGCCGAGTCGAATGCCGGAGGCGAGGTCTTGGAGAATATTTTGTTCATAGACACCATACGCAGAAGCCTGTCCGCTTCCGTTGGTTGGACTCTTTTCGTCGTCGACGCACAAGACGAAAACACCCCCGACGCCCCACGATACCGAGCCCACCACAAAGAGCAGAGAAAGCGGGATGCGGATGAACACACGCAATACCCTTCTTACTACGCGATACACCTCCCTTTTCTTCCAGAGCACCCGATGCACACCGCCATACATTGCTCCCAAGCGTGTCTTTTCAGACCTGCAATCGAAACTTTTTCACTCCTGCCGGGGTCAACAACACTTCGAAACTCCTTCTTGCGACACTTAGCAGACGGCTGAATAACATGTTTCTTACGAAAAATCAATCCTTCTTCCTTCGAGTATCATCGTCCCCGATACATACACTTACCGACATTAGTACGACTTCAGTGCGAAACTCACGCCAAGCTTCTTCCGAAAACAAAGAAGCGCCGGATCTCGGGCGAGATCTCCGGCGCTTCTTTTCTCTGTGTTTTTCCAGGTTTACAGCTTGCCTACCAAGTCGATCCCCGGAGTCAGGGTGTCCGCCCCGGGCTTCCACTTGGCGGGGCAGACCTTGTCGCCGTACTTGGCGACGAACTGGGCGGCCTGCACCTTGCGGAGCAGCTCCTCCGCATTGCGGCCTATTCCCATGTCGTGGATCTCGTACGCCTTGATCTCCCCTTCGGGATTGACGATGAACGTACCACGAAGCGCCTGTCCGTCGCTCTCGACCATCACGCCGAAGAAACGGGAAAGAACGCATGCGGGGTCGGCGAGCATGGGATACTGTATTCTCTTGATGGTCTCCGACGCGTCGGCCCACGCCTTATGCACGAAGTGCGTATCGGTGGAGACGGAGTAGATTTCGCAGCCGATCTCCTTGAACTGCTCGTAAAAATCGGAGAGATCGTCGAGTTCCGTGGGGCAGACGAAGGTAAAGTCCGCGGGGTAGAAGAAGAAGACTCCCCATTTGCCAAGAACGGAATCCCGTGTAACTTCAGTGAACTTCCCGTTGCGATACGCCTGAACTTTGAATTCCTCCAAACGACGTCCGATCAAATTTTCCATGATGCACCCTCCTCGAAAAGTATGTATTTCTTATGAACCGCGGATGTGGCTGCAAGCCGCGTCCGCGGAGAGAATCCATTTAAAAGCAAGTCGATTTAAAACAACAGTTAAATGATAGTCCATGTTGTTAGCTTTGTCTACCTCAAAAAGAAGGAAAACATAAAAATGCCGGAGAAAAATTTTTCACGCTTTTCTCAATGCAATACGATGCGACAGAGCGCCCTCCGGTTGTCGGACCGAAGGGCGCTCTGTCGCATCGACATGTTTTCGCTACGCGTTCCCCGTCTCTTCTTCCGGGGACCTCTCCCTGTGCGGGTCGGTCTCGACGGGTTCGCCCGCGTCGGCCATCCAGCGTTCCGGCCCAACCTCGCGGGGAACGGGCCAAGGCGCTTCGTTCTTCCGTTCGCCCTTCATGTAGGCGGGCAGCTCCATCCCCGCCATCTTGAACATGTCCTGCAGCGGCGGGATGGATTTCATCAGGCCGGAGAGGAAGTTCGCGGTGGAGGTCTTGTCGCTCGTTCCTCCGGCGCTGTCCCAGACGGTGACCTTGTCGATCTTGATTCCCTTGACGGCCTCGACCTGCGTCTTCACCAGTTCGGGGAGCTTGTCCGCGATCATCATCATGATGGCCTTGTCGGTGTCGCCGCCCGCTGCCTTGACCAGGCGCTCGAAGCCCTCCGCCTGCTTGGTGAGAATCTCGCGGAGTCCTTTGGCCTCGGCGCTCATCTTCGCCAAAATCGCGTCGGCCTCTCCCGCTGCTTTTCTGCGGATCTCCTCGGCGTCGGCGTCGGCGCGGATCTGGATCTTCTCTTTTTCGATTTCGGCGTACACCAGCACGTCGGCCTCCTGTGTGGCCTTCTCACGTTTCGCGCGCGCAAGCTCTGCGTCTTCCTCCGCCTTGTACGACTCCTCCAGCGCCTTCGCCGCCTGCACCTTCTCCGCCGCCTCCGCGAGCCGGTTTGCCTCTGCCTGCTTTTCGCGGCGCTCCGCCTCCGACTGGGCGATGGTGATCTTCGACCGGTTCTCTCCCTCGACGGCGGCGGCGTTCGCCTGAGCAACCTGAATCCGCTGGTCCCGCTGCGCGTTGGCCTCGCCGATGGAGCCGTCTCGGTCCTGCTCGGCGACGCTTTTCTTCGCGTCGTTGACGGCCTTGGCCGCCGCTTCCTTGCCCAGGGCCTGGATATAGCCGGACTCGTCGTTGATGTCTGTGACGTTGACGTTGATCAGGCGCAGACCGATCTTCTTCAGTTCGGCCTCCACGTTGGCGGTGACGTTGGCGAGGAACTTGTCGCGGTCGGTGTTGATCTCCTCGATATCCATGGTGGCGATGACGAGCCGCAGCTGGCCGAAGATGATGTCCTTGGCCAGCTCCTGTATTTCGGTGAGCTGGAGTCCCAGCAGGCGCTCGGCGGCGTTCTGCATGATGCCGGGCTCGGTGGAGATGCCGACCGTGAAGCGCGAAGGGACGTCGACGCGGATATTCTGTTTGCTGAGCGCGTTCCTGAGGTTAACCTCGATGGAGAGCGGCGTCAGGTCGAGAAACTGGTAGGACTGGATGACGGGCCAGATGAACGCCGCGCCTCCGTGAAGGCATTTGGAGGATTGACTCAGGCCGTCGACATGAGCCACCTTTCCGTAGACCACGAGGATCTTGTCGGAGGGGCACTTCTTGTAGCGCGCGAAGAGCGCCGCGACGGTGGTGAAGATGATGACGACTATCAGGGTGATCAGAATCAGACCGAATGTCATGGAAATCCTCTCCTTTCAGATGTCGGTTGTATTACGTCTTCTCGACCAGCAGCACGCCGTTGCCGCCGACCTCCACAACCCGCACTGCGGCCCCCCTCGGAAGCGCCTCCCCCGCCGTGACGGCGTCGATCTCGCGGAGCGCGCCCTGCAGCATGATGGAGATCTTCCCCCGCCCCGAACGCCCTGCGGGGATTGGAAGGTAGACTTCGCCCGTTCCGCCGATCGCGTTGTTGACGTCCATCGTGCCGCTCTGCGCCAGCCGCGTGATGGAGACGAAGAGCAGCGCGACGAGCAGCATGACCGCGCCCGCGATGAGCAGAGCTCCGAAGAGGACGAGGTATTCGCCCGCCCCGGCGTTGTGGAGCGTGATGCCGCTCCACCCGAAGACAGTAAAGAAGGTGATGAAGTTCTTCACGGTGAAGATGCGGAAACCGCTCGCCTCGCCCGCCTCTCCGTTTCCGTCCGAGTCGAGGCCCTCTCCTCCGTCGCCTTCCATTCCGCCGTCCGCGTCATCCCCGCCCATCCCCGTGAAGGTGAGCACGAGCTGGATGAAGAAGAGCACGGTGAAGGGAATCGCGATATACCAAAAAACTTGTTCAAACATACTCATGGCGCTCCACCACTCGCCCAATCGCACCGCCTCCTTCGCACTGCCGGAATGTATGTTGTTAACTGCGGATCCGCAGGCTGAACTTGACGACGACCTCTTCGTCGGGCTTCGCGGGGACGTCGAAGCGGAGCGTGAAGGCGTCGGCCTGTTCGTACGGATGGGTCGATGCGATCACTTCCCAGTCCCCCCAGACGGGTTCCATGAAGGAAACCACGACGGACTCCTCCTTCTTGCGATTTCTGACGATCAGCTCCCACGACGTCTCGTAGAGGTTGTCCGCCAACTTCTTGTAGCGCGTCTGACGGCGTTCCGCGACCACGTCGAACGCCTCGCCCACCCTGAGGCGGACCTCCTCGTTGCGCGGCGTGTGGTCGATGCGGTCTTCGCCGATGAACTGGAGGCCGCCTTTGGAGTCTTTCTTGTACAGCCTGATGATCCCCTTGGGAAGGGGCATGCCGAGGTTGTTCTCCTCGGAATTCTTGAAGGAGATGACGACGTCGACCTTCTGCTTCAGCAGCCCCCGCTGGAGCGACGAGGTGAAGTAGTGCCGCTCGCCGCGCGTGATGTACTCCTTGCCGATTTTCGTCCCGAACGCTTCGAGCAGGCTGACCTGCTTGGTCTGGTTGTTCCCTATCGTCGTCTTCCGCGACAGGTTGTAGATGTGGTATTCGAAAAATGATTCTTCCACGAAGGAGGGCGCAGCCTCCGGAACCGGCATTCCCATCCCCCGATACATGGGGGGAGGAACGACGTCGGCGATCGTCTGCACTTCTCCCGCGATCAGTTTGAG
>LVBO01000269.1 GCA_001604435.1 Synergistales bacterium Syner_01 | reverse complement strand
AAGCGACGCTGGCGGAGAACGGCAGGGAGGCTGTGGACATTCTGTCGACGAAACGCTTCGGCCTGGTGCTGATGGACATCCAGATGCCGGTCATGGACGGATACGAGGCGACTGCGACGATCAGGGATCCGTCGTCGAGCGTGCTCGACCATACGGTCCCCGTGATCGCGCTGACCGCGCACGCCGTCGAAGGTTTCCGCGACGAGTGCCTCTCCAGAGGAATGGACGACTATCTTCCCAAACCCTTCTCCTCGGCCGACCTGCTCGGCCTGCTCTACAAATGGCTTCCGATGAAGACGCCCCGCGCGGCGCCGGAGCCCGTCCAGGCCGGAGCGACGTCCACGGCTTCCGACCAGGATATCTTCGACGCGGACGGATTCTTCTCGAAGCTCTTCAACGACCGGGAAGAAGGAAAGGAGCTCCTGGAACTTTTCATCGAGTCCGTCCCCGACGACCTCGAACAGCTGCAACGCGCGATAGAGGGCGGCGAGTACGACACGGCGGCGAAAACCGCCCACACGATGAAGGGGACGGCGGGAAACGCCTGCGCGAGGAGCATGAGCCTGTGCGCGAAGGCGCTGCAGCTGGCGGCGAAGGAAGAAGATGCGGAGAAGACGCGAAGGCTGTTCGAGGAGCTGCTCGCCATCTTCGACAAGGTTCGTGAGGCGATGCGGAGGGAGATGGAGCGCTGAGCGCTACTTTCCGGGGAAGCGTTTTTGAAAAAGTGCCATCAGCGAGGCGAACCTGCGGGCAAGCCTCTCCCGTTCGGGAGAGAACTTTTCTTTGACCTCCTCGAAGTTGCGTTCCACAAGCTCCTTCGGCGGGACGACGCGGTAGGGCTCTTCCTTGCGGCGCGGAACGGGGTTGTGCGACGCCTTGCCCGGAACCACCTTGACCGACGTGACGGAGAGCCCCGTCCGCCTCGACAGCTCCCTCGCGAGCGACCCGGCCCGCATGGAGATCATCTTCGCCGCGGCGGGGCTTTCCGCCTTCACCAGCAGGACGCCCTGGTCGAGATCGTCGGCGTACGTCTTCGCGGCAAGCGCGCCTCCGACGATCTCCGCCCAGACTTTCCGGAGCTCGGGGAGGGCGAACTTCTCTTCCGCCTGCCTCGGCAGGACGCCCCGCAGCAGGCCGTCCACCTTGGAAGGGTCTCTGCTACTCCTCCTCCGCCGCACCGCGTTCCTTCCTCCTCGACAGCGCGTTCAGCCAGACCGAGAGCAGATTGATATCGGTGGGCGTCACCCCGGAGATGCGCCCCGCCTGGCCGAGCGTGCGCGGACGGACGGCTTCGAGCTTCTGCCTGCTCTCGGCGAGCAGCCCGGGAACCTTCCCGTAGTCCATGTCGGCGGGAAGCGCGACGTGCTCCATGCGCTCCATGCGCGCCACCTGCCTGCCCTGCCGCTCTATATACCCCTCGTACTTCACTTCGACCTCGAGCGAGAGCGCCTCTCCGCCTCTCGGGGGTTCCGGGGAGGGGGAGAACTTCTCGACGAGCGAATAGGGCACTCCGGGAC
>LVBO01000268.1 GCA_001604435.1 Synergistales bacterium Syner_01 | reverse complement strand
TTTTCCTTCGACATGACGCCGAAACGATGCTCTTCGTCGATGATGAGGAGTCCGAGGTCTTTGAACTCGACGTCCTCTCTGAGCATCCGTACGGTCCCGATGAGGATGTCCACATCTCCCGCCGCGACGCGCCCGAGCACGTCCTTCTGTTCCTTGCGGGAGAGAAAGCGCGAGAGAAACGCGATCCGGACAGGAAAACCGGTCAAGCGAGCGGTGAACGAGAGGAAGTGCTGCTGCGCCAATATGGTGGTGGGCACGAGGAGCGCGGCCTGTTTTCCCCCCTGAACCGCGCGGAACGCAGCGCGCAGGGCGACTTCGGTCTTTCCGTACCCGACGTCGCCGACGAGCAGTCTGTCCATAGGGAAGCGCCGCTCCATATCCTCCAGCACCTCGGAGATGGCAACGAGCTGGTCTTTCGTTTCCGCATGGGGGAAGGAATGCTCGAACTGGTCGAAAAGGTCGTCACGGGGAGGGAACGCGAACCCCTCGACGAGCTCGCGCTTCGCGTACAGTTCGACCAGCGCCCGCACCTCCCGCAGCACGCGCTCTTTTGTTTTTGCGACGTTCTTCCTCCATCTGGTTCCCCGGAGCGAGTCCAGCTGGACGTCGTCGTCCGCATGCTCGGACAGCGGCGTGATCTTGTGGAGTTGCAGCACGGGGAGAAAGAGACGCTTGTTGTCCGCAAACTCCAGCACAAGACTGTCCATGACCTCTCCGGCGATCGAGACTTCTTCGGACCCCTTGAAAACACAGAGGCCGTAGTCCTCGTGGATGAGAAGGCGTCCTTCGACGAGCTGCTCGCTCCATTCCCGGGGCGGCGCGAAGACCGTTCCTGCGGAGGCTACTCTGTCGGAGATTCCGGCAAGTTCAAGGTCGGAGATGTGCACGATGCGTTTGAGCGGATCTATGAAGCCCTTGGAGAGAACGCCTTCGATGACGGAGAGATCGTCGTCGTAGAGAGACGAAAGCCTCGGGTTCGCAGTGAACAGGCGAATATGGTAGCCGTCGCGTCTCCATGCGTCGCACATCCATTGAAAGCGTTCGAGATTCCCCTTGAAAAGCGGCGCTTCTTCGAGTGCGAGCGCCGCGCGGGTGTATGCCACGCCGGAAGAGATGCGGAGCGTCGGCCAGGACGCCAGGCGAAGATAGAGATTCTGCCAGGAGGAAAGAGGCTGCGCTCCGGAAGAGGAAGCGATCTCCTTCCACAGGAGTTCGTAGGTCTCCGCGGACGATTCGATTCTGACCGGCTCGAAGAGGAGAAAGGACGGCTCTCCGGCGGATTTGGCCGGCGCGCCCGTCCGGTCGTCTCCGAAAAAGTCGAGCACCGTTGCGTCGCGAGTGAGGGAGAGCGAATGAATATGGAGTTCGTCGAGCATGGCGACGCTCTTCTGTGTTCGAGGCGAGAAACTGCGTATGCTTTCCAGGGTATCGTCGTAGAATTCGAGTCGAAGAGGGTATGCGTAGGCGGGGTCGTACACGTCGAGGATGTAGCCGCGCAGCACGAACTGCCCGGGCGCCCAGACGAGATCGGACCGGACGTACCCGGAATGCACCAGCCAGTCGAGAAGGGCGTTCCGTTCGTACTCCTTTTTTGCTTCGAGAAGAATCTCGCCGCCGCCGCGAGCGACAGGGCCGAGCAGTCCTCCTCCGGTAACGACGAGAACGCCGCCCTCCTCCCTCCAACGGGAGAGCGTCTCTCCTCTTTGCACGGCGAGCGCCTTATTCACGGTTCCCTGAGGCGTGAGGGGGATCTCCTGGAGGTATGCGACGGGCTCCTCGGGAAAGAGGGCTTTCCAGTCGCCGAGGAACGTCCCGGCTTGTTTCGCATCCGGAAACACGGCGACAACGGGCCCTTGCGGCGCCCTGCAGATCCAGCATCCGGCGGCGCCGTCGACGGGAAGGTGAACGGAAGCGCCCTGTTTCCACAGCGCTTCCTCGATGTCCCACACTCTGTTCGTTCTTGTTTCCCCAGGGGTTTTCATACGTTCGACTCCGGAATCCGCTCCGCTCCGGGAGGCTTTGCGCGAAGAGGTGGCGGAGTTTCTCCGCCACCTCCCGTCATTGAGTTGCGTTCACACGATTCATCGCCTTCTCGGTTCCGACGGAGATCCATTCTTCAACGGCCTCCGCACTTTTGTCGAGAAGAGACGGCAATTCTTTTTGTTCCGTTTTGTCGAAGTTCCCGAGCACCCAAGAAACAATCCCGCGCGCATCCGGGGCGGCGCCGACTCCGATACGCAGCCTGGGAACTTCGAGCGTTCCCGCCCGGCCGAGTATCGAGAGCAATCCTTTATGTCCCCCCGCGCTTCCCTTCGCGCGCATCCGGAGCTTTCCGAAGGGGAGCGCGACGTCGTCGTATACGACGAGAACATCCTCCCATCCGGCGGACAGATAGTCCACAGCCTCTCCGACCGCCTTTCCGCTGAGGTTCATGTAGGTGAGCGGCTTGAGGAACAGGATTTTCTCGCCGTTCACGAAAAAAGACCATGCCATCGAAGAGAACTGCATTCTCGGTGTTCCGCAGGAAAAGCGGTTCACCAGATGGTCCACCGCGAGCCACCCCGCGTTGTGACGGGAGAAGACGTATTCCGGCCCGGGATTTCCCAAACCAGCAACGATTTTCAACCGGCGTTATTCCTCGCCGGCGCTCTTCGCCTTACCCTTGGCGACGACTTCGACTTCCTTCTGCTCTTCCTCGGCTTCGGCCTCGACGACGCCGCGCGGGATAATGATGGCAACCGCTACATCATCCTTGTCGACAAGCAGCGTGGCATCGGAGGGGAGCGAAAGGTCGCGCACATGGATCTGTTCGCCGAGCCCGAGGGAGGAGATGTCCACCGTGAAGGAATCGGGAATCTGTCCGGGAAGAACTTCCATGGAAATTTCACGGAGGATTTGATCGACAACCCCGCCGAGCTTGACGCCCTTGCACGTCTCGCGCCCGGTGATATGAAGAGGGACGTTCACGCTGATTTTGTGCCCCTTGATAAGCTGCATAAAGTCGATGTGCAGAATGTCGCCGTTCAGGAAGTCCTTCTGGACCTCCCGTATAAGGCACATCTCCTTCTTGCCGTCCGGCAGCGTCGCATCGAACGTCACCGTCTCCCACTGACCCGACTTCAGCAGTTTGGAGATTCCGGCGGTCTTCACCTTCGCGGGAACGGATTCCACATACTCCGGTCCGTAGAACACACAGGGAACGTACCCCGCGGGGCGCATTTTCTTGCAGACTTCTTTTCCAGTTTCCTTGCGCTCTTCCAGTACGATACTCATCATTTCCGACATGCCCAACACATCCTCCTTGAAAATCGACTCCTCGAACGGAATCGGAAAACTTGACATCTCCCCGCAGTTAATCAAAAAGACTGCTCACCGAGCGGTCGCTGTGCACTCTGAGAATAGCCTCGGCAAAAAGCGGTGCGATCGACAATTGAACAATTTTAGCTGATTTTTTGCTCTCAGGCAATGGGATTGTATCCGTCAACACAACTTCGTCTATCTCGGAGTGCTCCAGACGGTCGAGCGCTGGCCCGGAAAGGACGCCGTGGGTCGAACAGGCGTAGATTTTCACGGCGCCGCGCTCTTTGAGCAGCGCCGCGGCATTGCAGATCGTCCCGGCCGTGTCGATGATATCGTCGACAAGAATCGCCGCCTTGCCGCGAATGTCGCCGATGACATCCATGACTTCGCACAGGTTCGCGACCTCGTGCGAACGCCTTTTGTCGACGATGGCGAGATCGGCCTTCAGCGTTCCGGCGAACTTTCTCGCACGCACCACGCCGCCCACGTCGGGCGCCACCACGGTAAGAGAACCGCATTCGACGCACTCCGCCAAGATCTCCTTGAAGTAGCTGGCGAGCAGGGGAATCCCCGTCAGGTTGTCCACCGGGATGTCGAAAAAGCCCTGAATTTGCCCCGCATGGAGATCCGCGGAGAGAACGCGCGTCGACCCCGCCTCGGTGAGCAGGTTCGCCATAAGCTTCGCCGAGATGGGATCCCTGGGTTTCGTCTTCCTGTCCTGCCGTGCGTACCCGAAGTAGGGGATCACGACGTTGATCCGGTACGCCGAAGCCCGCTTGAGCGCATCGATCATTATCAGCAGTTCGACGAGGTTTTCGTTGACGGGGTTGCACGTCGGCTGCACCACGAACACATCCGCGCCCCGAACGCTCTCCTCGATCGAAAGCCCTATCTCGCCGTCGGAAAAGCGGAAGTGCTTCGCTCTGGACAGTTCAATGCCAAGCTCGCTGCATACCCTTCGTGCGAAGGCGGGATGGGCTGTTCCGGAAAAGACCTTCAACTCACGCCCGATGGTTCCCATCATCACGGATGCCTCCTTCAATCATTTCACTTTTTTCCTGCGCGTTTCGCCCAGCCTTCGATGTTTCTCTGTTTCACCCTACCTACCGCAAGCGCCCCTTCGGGAACGTCCTGCGTAATCACGGAACCTGCGGCTGTGAACCCGTCGTCGCCTACGTTGACGGGCGCTACGAGCATCGTGTCGCTCCCGATGAAACATCGGTCGCCGATGGTCGTGGGGTTTTTGTTTTTTCCGTCGTAGTTGCAGGTGATCGTCCCCGCGCCGATATTCGTCTCGGCGCCGATCTCCGCGTCGCCGATGTACGCCAGGTGGGGCACTTTACTCCCTTTGCCGACGCGGCTTTTCTTCACCTCTACGAACTTCCCGCCCCGCGAGTCCTCTTCGAAAACCGCTCCGTCGCGGACCACGATGAACGGACCAACCTGAGAGCCTTTCCGGAACACGCTGTCCGAGAGCACCGCATGACTGACGACGCAGGCGTCCTCTTCCAGGACGACGTTCCGGAGAATCGAAAAGCTGCCGACATGAGCGCCTCTGTCCACCTTCGTCCTCCCCCACAGCTGAACAGAGGGCTCGAGCAACACGTTGTCGGAGATAACGACCTCCGGCCCTATCCACACGGAATCGGGGTCCTGCATACGGACTCCGGCGGAGAGATGACGGCGGAGAATACGCCTGCGCAGCGCCGTCGCCGCGTCCGCAAGCTGTAACGGGGTGTTGATTCCCGCGAACTCTCCCTCCTCCGGGGCGAGCGAAGCGGTCACCTTCCCGCCTGCGCGGACCATCATCGCGATGATGTCCGGCAGGTAGAATTCTCCTTGGGCGTTCTCGTTGTCCAGTCTGTAGATATGGGGCAGGAGAGAGGATGTTTTGAAGATGTAGATGGCGCTGTTGACCTCTGTGAGCGCTTTCTGTGCCTTTGTGGCGTCCTTTTCCTCGATGATCGCGATCTCTTTGCGCTCCCGCACCACCCTTCCGTAGCCGGAGGGGTCGGCCGCGTGGAAACTGATGAAGGAACAGTCGGCTCCGGAAGCGACGTGGTCCTGGACAAGAGCGGAGAGGCTGCCCTCGGTAAGGAGCGGGACGTCTCCGGGGAGCACGAGAAGATGATCGAGGCCCGTCCACCACTCTTTTGCTATCTGCACCGCATGTCCGGTCCCGAGCTGCTCATGCTGCCACAGAGGAAGCGCCTCCGGCCAATTCGAAGAAAGATATTCCTGAACCGTTTCCCCCCTGTGGCCGACGACGACCGCGAGCGACTGCACACGCCCCTTGGAAGACGCCATGCACCGCCGGAGCGTGTCGAGCACATAATAGAGCACCGGCTGGTCCAGAACCGGGAGGAGGACTTTCGGAAGATCGCTTTTCATCCTGGTCCCCTTTCCGGCGGCGAGAACCAGCGCTCCGGTGACACAACGAGAAGCGGACACGTGAATCAACACCTTTACAATGAATTTTCCGCAACACAAAAAAAGGGGATCCGCTTCAGGCCCCCTCTACCCCCTGTGCATGGCTGGGGTGGCTGGATTCGAACCAGCGATGGCGGATCCAAAGTCCGCTGCCTTGCCGCTTGGCTACACCCCATCCTCAACAACCCCAATATAGTAACAGAATGCCAGTTGGTGTCAAGGCTTACGAAATTGCATCAAATGAGCAGCAGACATTTTTCTATATTGGGAAGACGTTTCGAAGCATGCGACGCGACGCGCAAAAACTCCTTTGAGATGTTCCGGGGGTGCGGCCAAGGAGGCAGTGTGCTATGATAGCCGTCAAATGACGGCATTCTTCGTGTTCGCTTTTTTTCTTTACTTTCCGTATGGGTGGTGCACTCTGCGGGGAGAATCTCCCGAAAAGTACGCGCTCTTGTGGAGGCTTTCGCCTTCTTCGGCCCGGGAACTTCTCTTCGTTACAGTGGGCGCACTTGTTCCGTTGACAATCGTTTCGTTGCTCTTTTTCACCCGCTTTCTTCCTCCCTGGCATGCGGAACGCATTCTCCCCGGTATCCTCTCCGGGCTGGCGGCGGCGGTAGCGGAGGAAACTTTTTTCCGGGGGTGGCTTCAGACGCTGTTCGCAAAGAAGTTTTCCGAGTGGCGGAGCATCCTTCTCGCTTCCTTTTTTTTCGGGCTTGCGCACATCTTCCAGAGCCCCGCGGCGATGCTCGCCTTCTTTCCCGGCATCATCATGGGGCTTCTGCGAAGCAGGCACGGAACCGTGTTCCCGGCGATTCTGTTCCACTGGTTCGGCAATATCTGGTCGATTTGGTTCTATCCGCATCTTTAGGGGCACAGAATACTTATCAGGAGGTACGATCCATGTTCGGTACGACATTTCGGAAGCTGCGCGCGGCGCGTCTCGCTCTTCTCTTTCTCCTCGTCTCCACCTGTGCGGGAGAGGCCGCTTCGGTGCTTTTCAGCGTTCGCATTCCTCTTGTTTTGGGCGAGGAAGCGCAGGCGGTTTTGCCCGACGGAAAGACGATTCCGCTCGGAAAGGTTTCCGTGCTGCCGACGACAACCCGCTGGCCCGGGTATACCGCCTCGAAATGGGCCCCTCCCGGGAGCGTCGCCGCTTCGGCTGTGAACGCAGTGCATCTGACGCTCTCCGTGGAGCAGGAGAAAGGACGCACGCTGAGCATTCTCCCCCGCCATACCGTGGCTCCAGCGGCGGG
>LVBO01000267.1 GCA_001604435.1 Synergistales bacterium Syner_01 | reverse complement strand
CACTCCGTCCGATTTCGCATTCCCTCACGACGCCGTGGCGGCGGAGGCGACGCCGAATACGGAAATGGCGCTGATCGCCGACCTCGACGTGGAACTGCTCAAGGAGCTGCGCCTGCAGGGGAGCGTACGGAACCTCCACAGCCGCCGGACGGACCTCTACTGGATCGACTGGTTGCGGGAGGGGAGGAGCGAGGAGTAGGGGAGGCGCCGAACTTCCACGCACACAGGAAGAGCGCCGTCGCACGGTTCGGCGAACCTGCGGCGGCGCTCTTCCTGTGTGCTCGCATCGTCGCCTGAAAGCCGACGGCGCGGATGATCAGCGCTGTTCCGAGAGGCTCCCCAGGTGCGTCGCGAGGAAGCGCTCCATCGCACGGTAGAAGTCGAAGCGGTTCTCCTCGTTGCGGAAGCCGTGCCCCTCGTTCTCCTTCACCATGTACTCGACCTCGATCCCCCTGCTGCGGAGCGCCTCGACGATCTGGTCCGACTCGGCCTTCTTCACCCTCGGGTCGTTCGCTCCCTGAGCGACGAAGAGCGGCGCCGTGATTCTGTCCGCATGGAAGACGGGCGAGGCCGCTTTCAGCAGCTCCTTGTCCTTTTCCGGATGGCCGATCTTCTCGTAGAGCATCTGCCGGCCCAGTTCCCAGTAGGGAGGGATGGTTTCCAGCAGCGTGAAGATGTTCGATACGCCGACATAATCGACGCCGCACGCGTACAGGTCGGGAGTGAAGGCAAGACCGGCGAGCACGGCGTACCCGCCGTAGGAAGCTCCGTAGATGCCGACCCGCTTCGGATCCGCGATGCCCTGTTCAACCAGCCAGAGCACGCCGTCGGTGACGTCGTCCTGCATCGACCTGCCCCACTCTTTGAACCCCGCTTCCCAGAACGCTCTTCCGTAGCCGGTGGAACCGCGGAAGTTCATCTGAAGCACTGCGAGCCCCCTGCTCGTCAGAAACTGCACCTGCGGGTCGAACCCCCATCCGTCGCGCACCCACGGGCCTCCGTGCGGGTGGATCAGCACGGGGAGGTTCTTCGGCTCCTTCCCCGGAGGCAGCGTCAGGTAACCGTGGATGGTCAGCCCGTCTCTGGAAACGTAGGACACCGGCGTCATCGGCGCCATGCGCTCCTTCGGCAGCCATGGGGCCAGCTCCGCCAGTTTCCGGAAGTCCTTCGTCTCTCTGTCGAAAAAGAAATAGGTCCCGCGGGTCCGGTCGCTTCCCGCGTACACCAGCACCTTCGTCTCGTCGCGGCTCATCGAGGCGACGACGACCTCGTCGCCGGGCAGCCGCTCTTCGAGTTCCTTCTGGAGAGCGGCCCGTTCCTCGTCGAAAAAGTGGTAGCGGAAGCGGTCCGTCGTGAATCCGGTTCCGGTGATCACTTTACGTTTCCGGGAGCGGAAGAGCGAACTCACGTCGACGTCGGGGTGTTCGAAGAGCAGCTCCTCGTGCTCGACGGTCCGCGGATTGAAGACGAAGATCGCCGACTTGTCCCGTTCGAGGTTCGACGCGACGTAGAGCTTCGTGTTGTCGAACGTGAAGAAGAGCGGCGATACGCTCTCGCGGAAGTCCGTGGTCAGGATGTTCCGGAAGGGCTCGTCCTCTTTGTCGCGATAGAGAAGCGACGTGTTCACTCCGTCGGAGCGCACCGCGACCCGCAGCTTTCCGTCGTGGTCCGTCATCCAGCCCGCGATATCCCCCGGGTTCTCCTCCAGCGGCGTCAGCTCTCCCGTCTCCAGGTTCAGCCGGTAGACGTCGAAGAGGCGCTGGTCCCTGCGGTTCATCCCGATCAGGATGAAGTCGTCCTGTTCCTCCAGACTGTCGATGATCGTGACGCGGGTGTTTTCGAACGGCGTCAGCTCGCGTGATTCCGCGCCGTCGGTCGAGACGGTGTAGAGCCGGTAGTTCTCGTCGCCGCCTCTGTCCTGAAGGTAGACGATCCTCTCGTTCCCCGACCAGAAGTAGGCCGGAATGTCGCGTTCCGTGGCTGAGGTCACGCGGACGGCTTCCTCGGCGCCGATTTTCTGGATGAAGATGTTCATACGGCGTTCCCACGGTTTCATGAAGGAAATGTACTCCCCGTTCGGAGAGAGTTGGAAGCCGCTCTGTTCGGGATTCCGGAAGAAATCCTCCATAGGGATGAGGGGATCGTCCGCCCTCGCCGGGCGGGGGAGCAGCAGCGTCAACAGTGCGAGCAGCGCGAGGGATGAGAAGAGCTTCATGATCATTCCCCCATGACCTTGACGACCACGCGCTTGCGCCGGCGGCCGTCGAACTCGGCGTAGAAACAGCGCTCCCACGGGCCGAGGTCGAGCTTGCCCTCCGTCACCGGAAGAATCGCCTGATGGTGGACCAGGATGCGCTTCAGATGGGCGTCGCCGTTGTCTTCCCCCGTCCTGTGATGAAGATAGGACGGATCTTCGGGGGCTGTCCTTTCCAGCCAGCTCATGATATCCTCGTGAAGGCCGGATTCATTGTCGTTGACGATGATTCCGGCGGTGATGTGCATGGCGGAGACGAGCATCATCCCTTCACTGACGCCGCTCCGTTCCAGAATGTCCTGGAGCGACGGAGTGATATGTACAAGATCCTTGCGTTTTTTTGTCTCGAACCAGAGGTATTCCGTATGGCTTTTCATACTGATCTCTCCTTCGCGATGGTGGCGGTACGGGGAATATGGTAGCATACTCTTTTATCGGCGACCCGTTTTGTGCTCTATCTTGAAAAGGAAGAAATGCGCCGCTGACCGAAGAGACGGCCGAAGCGGAGGATTGGGAGGAGATGACGAAATGACCGCAGATGGCGACGAAAAACTCTACGACGGCGCCGCCGCAACGTGGCGTCAAGACGCGGGTATGCTGAGGGCCGTGCTCGACGTCATCCCCGATATTATCGCCGTACAGAGTCCGCAGCTGGAAATTCTCTTTTACAACAAGGCGGGGCTCGATTTCCTGCAGACGTCTTCCGAGGAAACGATCGGCCGGAACTGTTACGCGCTCCTTGGGAGAAAAACACCCTGCGAGGACTGTCTCTCGCTCAAGGCTGTCGGTACGGGAAACGCGCAGGAGGGAGAAAAATACATACCGGAGTTGGATGTATGGTTCGAGGTGCGCGCTATTCCGGTAAAGGATGACGCCGGAAACGTCCGGTGCGTTGTGGAACAGCTTCGCGACTGCACCGCGAGAAAACGGAACGAGGAGCGCCTCGCGCGCGTTCTCGAAGAGCTTGAAGCGAAGAACATCGAACTGGCGGAGGCCGGCGCCGCGGCCCGCATGCTCTTGCTCCGGGCCGAGGAGTCCAGCCGTGCGAAGAGCGCATTCCTGGCGAACATGAGTCACGAAATACGCACGCCCATGAACGGAATCCTCGGCATGGTCGAACTTCTGCTGGACACGGGGCTCTCCATGGAGCAGAGGGATTTCGGAGAAACCATCGGCAGCAGCGCCGACCATCTGATGGAGCTGCTCGACGACCTGCTGGACTTCTCGAAGATCGAGGCGGAGCGGATGACGCTGGAAAGCGCGCCGTTCAATATCCAGGAGCTCGTCGAGGATATGGCCGTCCAGACAGCGGTGAAGGGCAGAGAGAAGAGCCTTGAAGTCTACGCCGTTGTCGAACCCGACGTTCCGACGTTCTTCCGCGGAGATGCTTCCCGCCTTCGGCAGGTGCTCGGAAATCTGCTTTCGAACGCGGTGAAGTTCACCGATACAGGCGAAATATCCCTTGCCGTCTCCCTTGTCGAAGGCGGTCTCCTCAGGACGCTTCTTCGTTTCGAGGTGGAGGATACCGGTCTCGGCGTCCCCGAGGAGAAGAAGTCGATCCTGTTCAAACCGTTCTCCCAGGTTGACGCCTCCATCACCAGACGCTTCGGCGGAACGGGGCTCGGCCTCGCCATTTCGAAGGGGCTTGTTGAACTTATGGGAGGGAGCGTCGGCATGAAGGATGCTTCCTCCGGGGGCGCTCTTTTTTGGTTTGAAATCCCCCTCGACAGGATCGACCACGGCGACCTCGAGGATCTCCCGGTCGATCCGAATCTCATGAATACCCCCGTCCTGCTTGCCGGAGGGACGCCGAGATGGCGGCGCTCGGTGGCGGCGCACCTGCAGCGCTGGCTCTGTTCCGCGACGTCGGCGGAACTTGAAAAGGTCGAAGAAGAGCTCGCCGGGGCTTTGGATGCCGGACGCCCGTTCTCCGTCGTGCTTGTCGACGGGAGCACGCTCGCGGAGGGGAGTCCGTTCTCACCCCGCGCACTTCCGGAGAGGCTCCGCGTCTCCTCTTCGTTCTACCTGCTCGACTACCCCTCCAGACGATGGGGGCGGGCAGCCCTCATCACCGCTGGGTACGTCGATTTTCTGCCGAAACCTGTCAAGAGAAGCGCCTTGAAGAACCTTCTTCTCTCCGGCGCCGGCGGGGTATCCGCCGAGCATACGGCGGCGGCCGTCTGGAAGGCTAAAGTCCTTCTTGTCGAGGACGGCGAAGTCAATCGAAAGGTCGCCTCCGTCATGCTGCGGCGGCTTGGATGTTCGGTCGCGGCGGCGCATGACGGATTCGAAGCGCTCGACCTTCTGCGCCGCGAGACATTCGACCTGGTCTTCATGGATGTCCGGATGCCCGTTCTCGACGGCATCGACGCAGTGAAACGGATACGGAGCGGGTACGGGGAAATCGGACGTCCGGACATTCCGGTGATTGCGATGACCGCACGCGCACTGCCAGGCGACGGGGAGGAGTGCTTCGCGGCGGGGATGAACGACTGCATCGCCAAGCCGGTGAAGATGAATGTGTTGGAAGAAATGCTCAAGAAGTGGTTGCCCGGAGGTGAAGCACAGTGAACAGCGGAGAACGCCGGATTCGCATCCGGGAGCAGCTCGCGATCGCCGGAGGGCCGGTCAAGGGGGCGATGCTCGCTTCGCTCTTTTCCGTGAGCCGCCAGATCGTCGTGCAGGATATCGCCGTTCTGCGGGCGGAGGGGGCGAGCATCGTCGCCACTCCTCAGGGGTACCTTCTCCTGCCGGGGAGAGTGTCCGGAATGCTGACGAAAACAGTGGTGACCAGGCACAACGACAGCGCGTCGATGGAGGATGAGCTTCGTATCATGGTCGACCGGGGAGCGAGGGTGCTCAACGTCATCGTCGAACACCCTCTCTACGGAGAGATC
>LVBO01000266.1 GCA_001604435.1 Synergistales bacterium Syner_01 | reverse complement strand
TTCTCCCGGAATGGTTTTGTTTTGGGTGGAGATGCCGCCCGCCGTGCGGAAGAGATCTTCGCCGGGGTGCAAATTCAAGCGTTTTCTATGGAACAGAGCGCCGAGGAGCTTTCCGGAGGAAATAAACAGAAGGTTGTCATAGGACGTATTATGGCGAATGAACCCGAAGTCTATCTCCTCGACGAACCGACGCGGGGTGTGGATATCGGAGCGAAGCGTTCGATCCTCTCCATCGTAGACGGACCGTTGCGCGCCTCCGCCGGGGTACTGCTCACATCGCCGGGGCTGGACGATCTGATGGATATCTGCGACAGAATTCTCGTGCTGCACAAAGGGGATATGGTTCGCGAATACCGTCGGGAAGATTTCGATGAAAAATCGCTTTTTATGGATATGCAAGGTTTGGGATTTCAGAATCGAAGAGGTGGCGACGAATGTCGGGCGGTTTAAAAATCAAGTTGACTCTTTTGGACAATATCATCTGGCTGATGCTTTTCCTCTTTTTTTCCGCATGCGCTTTGGGGATTCCTGCATTCGCCTCGTGGAACAACATTGTGAACATACTGTACCATACCACGATAATGAGCATGCTCGTTCTTGCGCAAGGATTCGTCCTCTTAAGCGGCAATCTCGATCTTTCTATCGACGCGGTGCTCGCCTTCGCGCCGGGGGCGGTGATTCTGGCATCGACGAAGTGGTTTCCCGGCGTTTTGGGCAATCCCTATCTGGCGATTCTCCTCACACTGCTTGTAGGCGGGTGCATAGGTTTTTTCAACGGCTACTGCGTCGCAAGACTGGGAATGAACGCCTTTATGCAGACGCTTTCTCTTTCAATAATTCTTCGCGGAATGGTCCTCTTTCTTATTCCCCTTTCGATCTTTCCGCTGGATCCGGTCTACTCGTTCATCGGCAAGGCGCGTTTTCCCGCCTTGGGAAATCTTCCTGCGGCCATACCTGTTGCATTCGCAGTCTACTTCTTTTTTCATATTCTGTTAAAACATACCGTTTTCGGCAGAAACTATCTTGCAACGGGGGGGAATGCTCGGGCCAGCTTCGTCGCGGGTATCGATACACGCAAGATGGTGATCGCAGGGTTTATCATTGCCGGCCTTCTCTCCGCCGTTGCCGGCATGCTGACCGCCGGGAGGCAGGATTCGGTGTCCAACACCATGGGAAACGGCATGACGCTCCTTGCCTTCGCCGGAGCGCTTCTCGGCGGAACCTCCATGAGCGGGGGGAAAGGCTCCGCCTTCGGGATGCTCGGTGGAGCGATCCTTTTGGGCATGTTTTCGAACGCTCTCAATCTTCTCGGCGTCAAAGTGACGCTCATACACGCAGCTCAGGGGGCATTGATTTTTGTCGCTATCCTCGTAGA
>LVBO01000265.1 GCA_001604435.1 Synergistales bacterium Syner_01 | reverse complement strand
ATGGTTCCCCACCGTTCGGCGTTCAGCGAGTGAAGCAGGTAGTAATCGATATGGTCCGTGCGCAGTTTCGTCAACTGCTCGTCAAGAAGACGGTCCATGTCCGAAGGCGTCTCCACCATCCACGAGGGGAGCTTGGTCGCGAGAAAGACCTTCTCGCGGTAGCCGCCTTCGAGCGCGCGGCCGACCACGGGTTCGCTCTCTCCTCCGTGATACGGGTACGCCGTATCGATGTAGTTCACGCCTCTGTCGATAGCGGAACGGAGCATCGCCGCGGAGCGCGGCTCGTCGATCTTTCCCTCCTCGTCGAGAGGGAAGCGCATACAGCCGAAACCAAGAATGGAAATCCTATCCCCTGTTCGGGGCATTGTACGATAGAGCATATTCCACACAACCTCCTTCGTATTTCCGCCGCGCATGAACGGAAACGCAGCAGGTGAAACCAGGCGCGGCGTCCTTCCATATATCATATATTATCGCATAGAACGCCCTGCTGTGCGGAATCCCGAACGACAGGAAGGTCCGAAAGCTTGCTCCAAGCAGCACAGCGTCCGAACCTTCCTGTCGAAGGGGAACCTTTGAAAACGGGGGCCTCGCGGCCTCGTATCAGAAGTTCAGCAGCGACAGAACCTCGTCGATCTCCGCGTCTGAAATCGTCAGCGCGGGGAGGAGTCGAATACCGCCGCCCGTCGCATTGAGCAGCACGCCCCGCTCGAAGGCTTTCTTCTTGATCTCTCCCGGATTCTCCGCGCTCACGCCGATCATAAGCCCCATCCCGCGGGTCCCCCGCGCCCAGGAGAGAAGCTCCATGCGTTCGCGCAGGCGTTCGCCTTTCCGCGCCACCTCGCCCAGAAGAGAGGGCGTGATGTGCGCGAGCGTCGCTTTCCCCGCGGCGAGGGAAACAGGGTTCGGGGCGAAGGTCGAGCCGTGCTCGCCGGATGCGAACGGCGACCACTCGCAAAAGATGGCCGCTCCCAGGGGAAGCCCCCCGCCGATTCCCTTGCCCATGGTGATGATATCGGGGCTAAGGCCGAAGTGCTCGTAGGCGAAGTACCTGCCAGTGCGCCCAAGCCCCGCCTGAATTTCGTCGGCCACCACCAGGATTCCCCGCTCTTTCCGCAGAATGTTCACAGCCTCGGCCAGGTCCGCTGGAAGCGGGTAGACGCCGCTGTTCCCCTGGATGCACTCCAGAAAGACGGCCGCGATCTGGTTCTCCCGCGCGAACTTCAGCAGCGCTTCCCCGTTGAATGGAAGGAAGGCGCAGTGCGGAATCAGCGGGTCGAACGGATGGCGTATCGCAGGCCCCCAGGTGACCGAGAGCGCGCCCAGCGTACGCCCGTGAAAGTTACCCTCGAAGGAGACGAGCGCCCCTTCGCGGTTCTTTTTCACCGCTTTCAAAGCGGCCTCCATCGCTTCGGCGCCCGAGTTGGCGAAGTACACTTCTCCCTGTCGGCCGGTCATTGCGAGCAGCGATTCGGCGAGCGCGGGCGCATCGGGGTCGAGGAAGTAGTTCGACAGATGCGTGTAGCGTTCCGCCTTCTCGCGGATCGCCCGGACGACGTCGGGGTGGCTGTGCCCCAGCGGCAGCACGCCTATGCCGGAATACGTGTCCAGGAAGACGCCTTTGTCCGTGAAGAGACGGACGCCTTCCGCACGCTCGACGACAAGCTTGTACGGGGCATAGACGGGAGCGAGCATCCGGTTATTCCTCCCCCAGGTCGAACTCGTCCACCAGGGCTCGGAGCGCCTCGTCGCCCTCTTCGCTGGAGACGAGCGCGGAAATCTTGATCTCCGACGTCGTGGTGCCCAGCATCTTGATCCCCTTCCGCGAGAGCGCGCCGAAGAAACGGGCCGCAACGCCCGGAGCCGACTTCATGCCGACGCCGACAGCGGAGATCTTCGCCACGTTCTCGTCCTCCGTGACGTTCCACCCCTCCCACGGGGCGAGCGTTCTCCGGACCGTCTCCAGAACGGCTTTCTCCTTGGCGTCCACCACGGTGAAGGTGAGGTGCGAGTGGCCGTTTTCATTGACCGTGGAGATCATGTCCACGTTCACTCCCTGCTCCGCGAGGCCGCTGAAGAGCGCGCTCACGGCCTCCATGGAGGCCGGCATGCGTACGATGTTCACCCGTATCTGGTTGCTGTCCGTGGTCACTCCCGTGACGACGGGCTGTTCCAGCCATTCGGGAAGGCTGTTCACCACATAGGTCCCCCTTTCATCGGAAAAGGTCGACGCGCAGTACAGATCGACCGAATACTTTTTCGCTATTTCAACCGCCCGCGAATGAAGCACCTTCGCTCCCAGCGAGGAGAGCTCGAGCATCTCGTCGAAGGTGATGTACTCCAGCTTCCGCGCGCCCGGACGTTTATTCGGGTCGCACGTGTACACCCCCGCCACGTCGCTGTAGATTTCGCAGGAACAACCGCACTTCGCGGCGATGGCGACCGCCGATGTGTCGGAGCCCCCGCGGCCCAGCGTCGTGAGATCCCCGTCCGGGGTAATTCCTTGAAAGCCGGTGACGACGATGACGCTCCGCATGCCGAGCTGGCGCTTCAGCTTTTCCAGATTGAGATCCATGATCCGGGCGTTGCTGAAATCACCGGTGGTGGTCATCTCGAGCTGGAATGCGTTGTAGGAGAGCGCCGGAATTCCAAAGTCGCTCAGCGCCATCGCCAGAAGAGCGCTGGTCATCTGCTCTCCCGTGGCGAGGAGCATGTCCAGCTCGCGGGGAGACGGCTCCGCCGACACTTCCTGAGCGAGCGAGATGAGCGAGTTCGTGGTCTTCCCCATCGCGGAGACCACCACAACGAGCTTCTCCCCCTCGTCGACGCGCTTTCGTATCCTGGCGGCGACCTTCTTTATCTTCTCGGGCGTGGCCACCGACGACCCGCCGTACTTCTGCACGATCACTTCCGCTTCTCTCCCCTTCGTCCGACCGGTTCGATCACTTGAGCGTGCGGAGGTCCTGGACGATCTCCGTCTTGGACTC
>LVBO01000264.1 GCA_001604435.1 Synergistales bacterium Syner_01 | reverse complement strand
ACGTACGAGTACATCCTCCGGGAGCTGAAGGGGCACATCGCGCTCAACGCCCTCCCGATGGCCTACTTCTGCAACGTGGGGACCGTGCTCAGAAAACCTCTTCTGCTGAAGAAAGAGTTCGTCTCCACCGAGGTGTTCATCTTCGTCGACGACGACTTCCAGCAGTCGCCGAACGTCGAAACTCTGCCCTCCGGGACGTATCTCTGCATGTCGTGCGACAGCTTCCACAAGGAGAAGGAGTACGCCGGGAAACTCCTTGCGCACGCCGAGGAGAACGGGTACGAGATCGCGGGCGACTACATCTGCGAGGTGATCGCCGATCTGCCGGTTTTCCGCAACGACGAGCGAGGCATGTTCATCAAGTTGCAGGTTCCGATACTTTTTTAACGCGCTCCCCTTGACTCTATACCATGTAGAGACCCTATAGTGAAAATAAGAACACGTGGAAGAAGCGAAACAAACTCTACGTTCAGGGGGGTATTGCGTTATGGAAAGGAAACTCGCGGTCGCCCAGTTCGGATGCGGAAAGATGTCCGCCTACACGATGCGCTACGTCTACGAAAAGGGCGCGGAGATCGTCGCCGCGTTCGATATGAACCCTGCGGTAGTAGGCAAGGATATCGGCGCGATCATGGGAACGGAGAAGAAGGGCGTCGCGGTGCTGGACGCGAAGATGGCCGACGAGACGCTCGCCGCGCTGAAGCCCGACGTATGCATCATCACCACCATGAGCCTGATGAAGGATCTTCGGGAGGCCATGCTCGTGTGCGCCAAGAACGGCGTCAACGCCATCAGTACGTGCGAAGAGGCGTTCTACCCGTGGAACTCTTCCCGCGCCGTCACCGAAGAGATCGACGAGCTCGCGAAAAAGAACCACTGCACGATTTGCGGCGCGGGGTACCAGGATGTCTTCTGGGGCAACCTGATCGCCACGCTCGCGGGAGCGACGCACACCATCCGCACGATACGCGGCAAGTCCAGCTACAACGTGGAGGACTACGGCATCGCGCTCGCGCAGGTGCACGGCGCCGGGCTGACGCTGGACGCCTTCGAGAAAGAGATCGCCTCGGCCGACAATATTTCCGAAGCCGAGCGCAAGGCGCTTATCGACAAGGGAGAATTTCTTCCCTCCTATATGTGGAGCGTCAACGGGTGGCTGTGCGAACGCCTGGGGCTGACTCCCGTTTCGCAGACGCAGAAATGCGTGCCGCACACGCACACGTCCGAGCTGCACTCGAAGACCCTCGGCATGACCATCCCGGCGGGACACGCGACGGGCATGTCGGCCGTCGTGACGACGGAGACCGAGGAGGGAGTCACGCTGGAGACGGAGTGCATCGGGAAGGTGTACGCCCCCGACGAGTTCGACCGGAACGACTGGACGATCGTCGGCGAGCCGGATACGCAGGTGGTCATCAACCGCCCGGCGACCGTCGAACTGACGTGCGCGACCATCGTCAACCGGCTGCCCGACGTCGTTAACGCCCCGGCCGGATACGTGACCACCGACAAGATGCCGACCAACTCCTACAGAGTGAAGC
>LVBO01000263.1:1103-4944 GCA_001604435.1 Synergistales bacterium Syner_01 | reverse complement strand
GGTCGAACTCGCCCTTCCTCGTCTCGCTCAACACCCAGGGGCCGGTTCCCACCGCTTTTTTTATGCTCTCCGAAGTCTTGCCGTTCTCCGGAAAGGCGGCGGGGGAGAGGAAACGGAACGGACGGATGGTCGCCAGATCGTGGAGCGTCGGGTAGTAGGCGTTTTTCAGCACAAGCTTCAGCGTATGCTCGTCCGCGGCCTCCGCGGCTTCGAACTGGTTCGTCAAGCCGATCCACGCGTGGCGCGGCGCGTTCGCCATGACGGCGTCGAAGTTTTTCTTCGCGGCCTCCGCGTTCCATGGCTCGCCGTCGGAGAAAACGACTCCCTTCCGGAGGAAAAAGGTGTAGACCTTCCCGTCGTCCGAAATCTCCCACCGTTCGGCGAGGCACGGCGCGATGACGCCGTCGTCGCCGTAGCTCACGAGAGGCTCGTACGACATGGCCTGGGCGAACATCTGATTCGGCGAGTACATGTGCGGATTGAGAAGCCCGACGTTGCTCGACCACGAATACACCAGCGTGTCCTTCTCCGTCGCGGTCCCGACGGATGCGGCGATAAGAGCCAAGAGCGTTGCGATCATGAACGGAATGCGAAAACGTTTCATACCTGGTTGTTCCTCCCCATTGAGTGTATTGCGAATTTCCGGCGCGGGACGCCGGAGCGTTCGCGAACACAATGGTAACACGAAAATAAAAAAAAATAGCACCTAATGCAATGTCTTTTTTCAAGAACACGAAAAGACGGTCCCCGAGATTTCTTCTCGTGCTCTTGAAATCGCCCCCTCACCGAAACAGCGTTTCTTCCATCCGCTCGATGATCTTCCGGGCGGCGAGCGTCGGCGCGATCGACTCCTGCGCGACCTCTCGCTCGATCTTCGCCGTCCACTCGGCGAGTTCGACGTTTCGGGCGATCCTGTGCTGCAAATATTCCGTCGTCATGCTTCGGACCCACGTCAGGGTTTGACTGCGACGGCGCTCCCGAAGAAATCCCGACGCCGTCACCGTCTTGCGGAACTCCTCGACGACGCGCCAGATGTCGCCGATCCCCTCGCCGGTGAGCGCGGAGCATGCGTAGGCCCGCGTCCGCCACCCCTCGGTCGCCGGTCGGATATAGTGCAGTATCTGGTCGTAGTCGGCCCGGACGCTCAGCGCCTTTTGCCGGTTCGCGCCGTCGGCTTTGTTGACCCATATCGAGTCCGCCAGCTCCAGAATGCCTTTTTTTATCCCCTGCAGGTCGTCGCCCGCGCCGGTGAGAACGAGCAGCAGGAAGAAGTCCACCATGGCGCGGACCGTAACCTCGCCCTGGCCGACGCCGACCGTCTCGACGACGACGACGTCGTACCCGGCCGCCTCGCAGAGCAGCAGCGTCTCCCGACTCTTGCGCGTGACGCCGCCGAGCGTCCCTCCGGAGGGGGAGGGGCGGATGTAGGCGTTCGGCGTCCGCGAAAGATTCTCCATCCGCGTCTTGTCGCCCAAGATGCTCCCGCGCGAGATGCTGCTGCTGGGGTCCACCGCGAGAACGGCGACCTTCTTCCCCATCTCGCACAGAAGGCAGCCGAGCGCCTCGATGGCGCTGCTCTTGCCCGCGCCGGGGACGCCCGTGATGCCGATCCGGATAGCTCCTCCCGTGTGCGGCAGAATCCTCTGCACGATCTCCTGTCCTGTTTCGAAATGCTTCGGAGCGTTGCTCTCGATCAACGTGATCGCCTTGGAGAGAAGCATCCTGTTGCCCGAGAGGATCCCCTCCACGTAGTCGTCCACCGTCGGTTTCGCCGGACGAGGCGGCCCGGCGGGCGGTCGCGCGCTCTCCCCGCCGGCGCTCTCGTCCACTCCCGGCAGGACGCGGCACGCGAACTCCGCTCCGGCGTCCTCCGGGGCCCACTCCGGCCTGAGGGGGCCGCCGTTCGCGGCCATGCTACTCCTCCTCCGCTTCGACCAGGCGCAGCCGCTCGTTCAGGATGTCCAGCATCTCCTTCGCGGCGGCGGGAATGACCGTGCCGGGGCCGAAGATCGCCGACGCGCCGTGACGTCGCAAAAACTCGTAGTCCTGAGCCGGGATGACGCCGCCGACGATCACCATGATGTCTTCCCGCCCACGCTTGCGCAGCTCTTCCACAAGCTGGGGGAGCAGCGTTTTGTGCCCGGCGGCCAGCGAACTCATGCCGACGATGTGGACGTCGTTGTCCACCGCGTCCTGCGCGGTCTCCTCCGGCGTCTGAAAGAGCGGCCCGACGTCGACGTCGAACCCCATGTCGGCGTACGCGGTGGCGACCACCTTCGCGCCTCTGTCGTGTCCGTCCTGTCCCATCTTGGCGACCAGGATACGGGGACGCCGGCCTTCCCGCTTCTCGAAGTCGTCGGTCATCCGCCGCACCTCTTCGATGATCTCTTCGTCGGCGAATTCGCTGCTGTAGACTCCCGAGATGGAGCGTACGACCGCTTTGTGACGTCCGCAGACCTTCTCGACGGCGTCGGAAATCTCGCCCAGGCTGGCGCGCGCTCGAGCCGCCTCGACGGCCAGTTCCAGAAGATTCCCCTCGCCGCTCTCCATGGAGCGGGTGATCGCGTCCAGGGATGCGCGCACTTTCGCGTCGTCCCTGTTCGCCCGCAGTTTCGCGAGCCTGTCGATCTGCGCCTGACGGACGGCGGAGTTGTCCACCTCCAGAGTGTCCAGCGGATCCTCCTTGTCGAGGCGGAAGGCGTTGACACCGAGAATCTTTTCGCTCCCCGAGTCGATGCGGGCCTGCCTGCGCGCCGCCGCCTCCTCGATGCGCATCTTCGGCAGGCCGGTATCGATGGCCTTGGACATGCCGCCGAGTTCCTCGACCTCCTGAATGTGCGCCCACCCCCGCCGGACGAGCCGGTCGGTGAGGTACTCCACGTAGAACGAGCCCCCCCACGGATCGATCACCTTGCAGACGCTCGTCTCGTCCTGGATGTAGAGCTGCGTGTTCCGCGCGATGCGGGCGGAAAAGTCCGTCGGCAGCGCGATGGCCTCGTCGAGCGCGTTGGTGTGGAGCGACTGGGTGTGCCCGAGCGCCGCCGCCATCGCCTCGACGCACGTCCTGGCGACGTTGTTGAAGGGATCCTGCGCGGTGAGGCTCCACCCCGACGTCTGGCAGTGGGTGCGCAGCGCCATCGACTTGGCCTTCTTCGGGCCGAAACCTTTGACGATCTTCGCCCAGAGCATCCGGGCCGCGCGCATCTTCGCCACCTCCATGAAGTAGTTCTTGCCGATGGCCCAGAAGAAAGAGAGACGAGGAGCGAAGTCGTCGATCCCCAGCCCGGCCGCGCAGCCGGTGCGAAGATACTCCAGCCCGTCCGCCAGCGTGTAGGCCAGTTCGATGTCGGCCGTGGCCCCCGCCTCCTGCATGTGGTAGCCGGAGATGCTGATGCTGTTGAACTTGGGCATGCGCTTCGACGTGTAGGCGAAGATGTCGCCGATGATCCGCATCGAGGGCGTCGGAGGGTAGATGTAGGTGTTGCGGACCATGAACTCCTTGAGGATGTCGTTCTGAATGGTGCCCGTGAGCACCGACTTGTCCACGCCCTGCTCCTCCGCGGCGAGGATGTAGAAGGCCATCACCGGCAGGACCGCGCCGTTCATCGTCATGGAGACCGACATCCGGTCCAGCGGTATGCCGGAAAAGAGAATCTCCATGTCCAGTATGGAGTCGACCGCGACGCCCGCCTTGCCCACGTCGCCCACCACCCTCGGATGGTCCGAGTCGTACCCCCTGTGCGTGGCCAGGTCGAACGCGATGGAGAGCCCCTTCTGTCCCGCCGCCAGGTTGCGCCGGTAGAAGGCGTTGCTCTCCTCGGCGGTCGAGAAGCCCGCGTAC
>LVBO01000263.1:0-1077 GCA_001604435.1 Synergistales bacterium Syner_01 | reverse complement strand
GTGTAGAGCGGTGCGACCTCGATCTGCTCCATCGTCCGCCGGTGGAGTTCGTCGAACGGCGCTCCCGCCGCTCGTTCGAAGCTTTCCTTCCACTCCTCGAACGTCGGCGCGGGCGCGGAGCCCTTCGAGGAAAAGGCGATGCGTGCGAAATCCGGCGTCGGACTCATCGATACGCGCCTCTTTTCTTCTGGATGTCGGAGAGGACGCGGAGACAGTCCGCCCTGACGTGGATGAAGTCGTCCACGCCCGCCTCCCGGTAGACGCTCTCCATCTCCGGGACGGGAGCGCCCGCGAGCAGCACCGTCGTCTCGGGGCATGCGCTCTTGATTCCTCGCGCGAGCGGGGGAACCAGCTCCGGATAGGTCTCGTCGGTGGAGCAGATCACCGCGACGTCGGCGCCCGATTCGGACGCGGCGGCGACGGCCTCGTCCACCGAGGCGAAGCCGTTGTTCCCCAGCACCTCGAAGTTCCCCGCCTCCATGAACCCCGCGGTGAAGTCCGCGCGGGCCTTGTGCTGCGACACGGGGCCCATCGAGGCCAAAAAGACGCGGATGCCCCTGCCGGCGGAGGCTTTGTACTCGTCGCTGCGTCCGCGGAGCGCCTCGAACTGCTCGGTCCAGCGGCGCTTGACGACGGGGGCGACGCGCGGTCCGCCCGTCGCGCCGTCGAGCAGCGCCCCTCTGACCTCCTGGATCGTGGCCCCGGCGAGGAACGCCTCGGCGACCGTGCCCACGAACCTTTCCGGTTCCCCTCCGACCGCTTCGGGGAGCGCGGCGAGCATGGCGTCCCGATGAATCTCGTCCACGTCGGCGACGAAGTGCTTGATATCCTCCAGACGCTTGCGGCGGAGCGATTCATTATCGGACTCGAACTCCAGGGGAAGTTCCGTCGTATTGGCGTACATGTTCGTTCCCACGGCGCGGTCGGATCTGACGGCGAGCTTCTTGAACCGCTCCTCCAGCACTCCCTGAATCCGGTGCTGAATTCCGCCCGCGAGAAGGGCCGCCTCCATCCCTCCCTCGCCCTCGATCTTCTGCATCTCCGCCCACGCTTTTTCGGCGAGCTGCGCCGTCAGCG
>LVBO01000262.1 GCA_001604435.1 Synergistales bacterium Syner_01 | reverse complement strand
CCCTTGGCGTTCGTCAGGACATCGAGCCTGCTTCGCCCCATGGCGAGGCAGACGCACCCCGGTTCGCCGATCGCCCAGCGTGTCGCGCGGTCGGTCTGGTTCGGATCGCACGGAACCGCGAGCTTCCAGCCGAAGGTGTTCCGGAGAAGCCCCACGTAATCGATCGCCTGGTGCGTCATGCCGTCTTCGCCGACGTCGAGCCCGACGTGTGTGAGCACTGTCTTCAGATTCGCCTTGTTGATGTCGTTGAGGCGCTGCTGGTTGTAGGTCTCGGAAAGGCCGAAGACGCCGAAATCGGCCCACAGCGCGGCAACTCCGGCTGTCGATGCCGCTCCCGCGACCGTTGCCGTGGCGTGTTCCTGGATGCCCGTCTGAACGAACCATTCCGGGCAGAGGGAGGCGAATTCTCCGGTTTTTACCGACCCCGCAAGGTCGCAGTCGAAGACGAGAAGCGGCGTGCAGCCTTCCTTTTTGAAGTTCAGCTTTCCGATATCGGCGAGCGCGGAGCCGAATGCGGAGCGGTTGTCGGTCTTTTTCGCGTCGGGGGTATAGATGCGCGGTACGCCCGTATCAAGACCGGAGGAGAAAACCGTAATGTGCCTCCCTGCAGGCAGCTGAGCGGATGTTCTCTTGTTCCGGGCTTCCTCGAGAAGCGAGGGTTCGCCTCCGAGATCTTTCATAGCCTGGACATAGAGATCGTCGAGAGGCGCTTTCCCGTGGAACTCGGGGGAGTTCTCCATGAAGGGCACACCCTTCCCCATGACTGTCCGGCAGAGGATGACTGTGGGTACTGCGCTTTCCGAGGCAGTTTTCAGTGCGGCGTAGAGTTCGCGGAAAGAGTGTCCGTCGCACTCCAGCACGCTCCAGCCGTCGGCTTTCCAGAGAGCGGGGATGTCGGCGGGCATTACGGATTCCAAGGAGCCGGAAATCTGGATGCGGTTCCAGTCCACCAGCGCCGTGATATTCGACAGTTTTTCCTTCGAGGCGATCCGCCGCGCCTCGGCGCTCTGGCCCTTCGTCTGCCCTCCGTCGCCCATCAGGACATAGGTTCTCTTTCCGTTTCCGCGAGCGCGTTGTGCGAGTGCGAAACCCACTCCTGCGGAAAGCCCCTGTCCGAGGTTGCCGCTCCCCCAATCAATTCCGGGAACGTCGCGCTCGACATGCCCCTGAAACGGGGAACCGCACTGGCGGAAGTGCGCCACCGCGTCCATTGAGTCGAAAAAACCCCACGCCGAAAGCGCCGCATAGGCTCCGGGAGATGTATGGCCGTGGCTTATGGCGACGTAATCACGGTCGAAAGAGGAGCAGTTTTCCGGCGTGCTGTCGGCGACGCCGTACACCGCGAGGTACATTTCCATGCTGGAGAGAGAGCCCGCAGGGTGCCCGCTGTTCGGCAGCGTCACCATAGTAACGGCATTGATTCGGCACTTCGCCGCAGCCTCTTCAAGCGAATGGACCATTGAGTCGGTGAGTTCCTCCACGGGGAAGTTCCTCAGAGATGGAAGAATCGTTTTCATAGAGATCGCCTCCTTGAGTTGTGACAGGACAATTATACTCAAGAAGAGAAAAAAGAGGTGAAAAATGGAAGGCGGAAGCGAGCGTTTTTCAAAAGAAAAGTGGAACCGGGGACGATTCCGCCCGGAAGCGCCCCCTTCTCTTGTCAGGAAACGTAGACCCTGGGAACTCGCTTCAGGAAAATAATCGGTATCTCGTAGTTGATGGTATTTCTGGCGGCCGCCATCTCCTCCGGCGTGATCGTTTCATCGCCCTGGCGACCGAGCAGAACGACCTCGTCCCCTTCGGAGACGCCCATGCCGGTGACGTTGACCATGGTCTGGTCCATACAGATATTACCGCACAGCGGAACGCGCTTCCCGCGTATAAGTACAGGGATTTTCATGGAGAGCGCCCGCGAATAGCCGTCGGCGTAGCCTACGGGAAGCACCGCTATTTCCTCGACTCCCCTCGTCATGTAACGGAGGCCGTAGCCGACGCCGCTGCGCGGCGGAAGCTCCTTGACGAACGCCACCTCCGTCTTCACCTCGAAGGTTGGTTTCAGCTCGATCGGCCGCGGACACTCTCCCGACGGCCACATGCCGTAGAGAATGACTCCCGGACGAACCGCGTCGAGATACTTGTCCGGGCAGGCAAGAATACCTGCGCTGTTGCACGCATGCCGCAGAGAAAGGCGGATTCCCCGCTTTGCGGCCGCGTCGAGCGCTTCCTGAAGCCCTCCGAACTGATAGTCGGTGTAGTCGAGTCTCTGCTCGTCGGCAACGGCGAAGTGGGTAAACATCCCCTCTATCTTTATACCGGGAATTGTGAGCAGCTCGTCGAGTACGGCCGGGATATCTTGAGGCAGAAAACCAATCCTTCCCATACCGCTGTCCACTTTTACGTGGATTCCAGCTTGCTTCTCCTGCCGGACGGCTTCCGCTCCAAGCGCCCTGGCGAAAGAGAGATCCGTCAGGGTCGCTGTGATATCCTCGCGGACGTATTCCTTCGCGGAACGTTCAGGAGTCGGCCCGAGAACAAGTATCGGGGCGTCGATTCCGGCTTCCCGAAGCTCCAATGCCTCATCGGGAATGGCCACCGCGAAACGGCGACAGCCTGCCTCCACAAGCGCCTTGCAGGCGGGAACAGCGCCATGGCCGTAGGCGTCCGCCTTGACGACGCTGAAGATCTCGGGACCGGCGCCGACATGGCGGCGAATTGCCCTAAAATTCGCCTTTAGGTTTTCAAGATGCACTTCCATTCGAGTCGCGCGGTGCATAGAGTTCCGTCTCCTTTCCAACAAATGAAGGGGCGGCACGCCGCCCCTTTCTGTAATTTCCCGTGGATCAAAACTCTTAGATCTTCAGTTCTCCGTCGCGGCGCTTCTTGTCGAAGTCGGCAACGAGCCGTCTCAGTTCTCCGGAGAGGATCAGCAGCGCCACAAGGTTGGGAACCGCCATGAGACCGTTGAGCGTATCGGAAAGGTCCCAAAGATTCGCAAGGAAGCCGTACTTGTCTCCAAGGAAGACGCCGCCCGCGGCTCCGAGCACAAGAACGGCAACCCAGAGGACTTTGAGGACAGGAGCGATCCAGGTACCGAAGATGTAGGCGCCGCAGGTCTCGCTGTACCAGTACCAGCCAAGGATTGTGGAGAAGGAGAAAAGAGCGAGGCCGACGGAAAGTATCATCGTTCCGGTGCCGCCGAGCACCGTCTCGAAAGCCGAAAGGGAGAGCTGTGCGCCGGTGAGGCCGGGCTGAGCCGTCAGCACGCCGCTGGTCATGATAGCAAGAGCGGTGAGTGTGCAGATCACGATGGTGTCGGTGAACACTTCGAAGAGACCGTACATGCCCTGGCGGACAGGATGATCGACAACGGCAGTGGCGTGCACCATGGGCGCGGAGCCGAGGCCCGCTTCATTGGAGAAGACGCCTCTCGCGATTCCGCGCTGAAGGGCGGCCCGCACGGTCCAACCGGCGATAGCGCCCGGCATGGCCATGGGATCGCTGAACGCGTAGCTGACCGCATTGGAGAAAGCAACGCCGATCTGATCAGCGTGAGTGGCAACAACCATGATACCGCCCACAACATAGAAAATAGCCATGAAAGGAACAAGATAGGTGGTGACATCGGCGATTCTCTTGAGTCCGCCGATAATGACGAGGGCCGTCAGCACGGCAAGGATAATACCCGAGTACAGGTTGGGAAGGCCGAAGCCAAGATTGAATCCCTCTGCGGCGGAGTTGGCCTGAATAGCGCAACCGATACCGAAAGAGGCGAAGAATCCGAAGAAGGCGAAGAGCCACGCGAGCCATTTCGCATTCGCGGCCTTGTCGAGGATGTACATGGTGCCGCCGCGCCAGTTGCCGGCTTCATCCTTCTCACGGAAACGAACGGCCAGCGTAACCTCGGCCATCTTCGTCGTCATGCCGAACACCGCGGAAACGAGCATCCAGAAGAGCGCTCCCGGGCCGCCGAGGTGAAGCGCGGTCGCCACGCCGGCTATGTTTCCTGTTCCTATCGTGGAGGCGAGCGCCGTGGAGAGGGCTGCGAACGAAGAGATGCTTCCTTCTCCCTCTTTTGCTTTCCCGAGTCCGCCGAACACTTCCTTGAACATCAGGAAGAAGTAACGAAGCTGCGGAACTCCAAGAATTACGGTAAGGTACACGCCGGTCCCGACGAGCAGCGCGAGCATCCAGGGGCCCCAAACTATTCCATTAATAATACCGTTGATTTCCATTACTTTTTCCATGCTGCTAATTCCCCCTTTTTCATGATAAAGAGTTGAGAAAAAGCGCTCCCTCCCCTAAAAAACTGTAGGGGTGTTCCGGATGGATCTGGAGAAACCGAAAGGACCTCGCACGAACAAAGCTCATTGACCACCCCCTACACGAAACAAAAGAGAGAATAACCGCGAGCGTTCAAAGAGAAGTATACCACAGCGCGAAAAAAAATAGAAAAGGGAAGAGATCTCACTCTTCCCCCTCCCATCTTATATATAGCCGTTACTTCGAAGAATATCCTCCGCTTTTTTAAGATGTTTCGCGGCAACTTTAATGACCGGACCGGTACACCCCATCGAAGACTCCGCGTATATTCCCTCTTTCCAAAGGGCCTTGACGCCGTCTTCAATGGTGAGAACATCCACCCCGTGGACCTCTTCATCGGTGGGCTCGGAAGGCGGAGCCGAGACTGTTTCGGCGCTTGCGGCTTTCGGCGCAAGGGTCTCAAGTATCTCCGCGAATCCGGCTTTTTTTGCCGCGGCCAGCTCGGCCGCCGCTTTTTCCGGCAGTCTGCCGGAAACGACTTTGGCAGTATATTCGAGAGCTCCGGCAATAACGGGAGCTCCGGAAGCACGTGAAATTATTGAAACGACCCTGGTCCAGCCTTCGCCGACAGAAGGACCGTACCCCCAACCGAGCGATTCATACGATCCGCCCGTGGTAAAGGAGGAGAACATCTTCATCAGCACGTTGCCCGTGAGCGTATCCGTAACGCATACGTCCACCGCTCCGGCGAGGATGTCATTCCCCCGGAGTACGGCGCCGCCGTCTTTCCGGACGCTTGCGCCGAAGGAGAGGGAGTACCCCTTATCTTTCAACCTGCTCAGAGCTTTATGCACGATCTGCGCTCCGTCGACGTTGAGAATGCCGACCGAAGGGTTTTCGATCCCCAATGCCTTTGCCGTGGCGACGCCGTAGAGCGCATTGCGTACCATAGCTTCGACCCTGCCCGTTGCGGAAGTCCCCGTGGAGGAGGCGATAATCATGGGCTTGCCTCTCCCCGGCGTCATCACTCTTCCGATCGTCGTCACACCGAGAGGAAACGGATAGTGCAGCGC
>LVBO01000261.1 GCA_001604435.1 Synergistales bacterium Syner_01 | reverse complement strand
CAGCTCGGGGCGAAGGAGGGGCTCGCCCTGAACAACGGCACGGCCTCGATGGGAGCTATGGGCGTGGTGGCGCTGATGGCCGCCGAGGATCTCGCCAAGACCGCCGACATCGCGGCGGCGCTCTCCATAGAAGCGCTCCACGGCGTCCCCTACGCCTTCGACGCGCGGACGCACGCGCTCCGAGCCCACAGAGGGCAGGGACGGGTCGCCGAGAACATCCGCCGCCTGATCGAGGGGAGCGAAATCATCGAGAAGCATCGCTTCGGCAGGGTGCAGGACGCCTACTCCCTCCGCTGCGTGCCGCAGGTTCACGGCGCCACCCGCGACGCGCTGGAGTACGTGCGGAAGACGCTGGAGACGGAGATCAACTCGGTCACCGACAATCCGATCATCTTCACCGAGGACGGCGTCGCCATCAGCGGCGGCAACTTCCACGGCCAGCCGCTCGCCCTGGCGATGGACTTCTTCGGCATCGCCGTCGCGGAGCTCGCGAGCATCTCCGAGCGCCGGCAGGCCCGGCTTGTCGACACCAGCCTCTCCGGACTGCCTCCCTTCCTGGTGGAGGACAGCGGCCTGAACAGCGGCTTCATGATCGCGCAGTACACATCGGCGGCCCTTGTCTCGGAGAATAAAGTGCTCGCGCACCCGTCCTCCGTCGATTCCATTCCCACCTCGGCCAACCAGGAAGATCACGTTTCCATGGGCGCGTTCTCGGCGCGCAAGGCGCTCTCGATTCTGGACAACGCGCGGAAGGTGCTCGCCATAGAGCTCTTCGCCGCCTCGCAGGCGCTCGACTTCAGCCGCCTGCTGAAACCGGGCGCGGGAACGGTCGCCGCGCACGACTGCGTCCGGAGCGTCGTGCCCTACCTGAAGCACGACGAGTACCTCCATCCTCTCATCGAGCGGGTGGAGACGCTTCTGAGCCGCGGTGCGGTGGTCCGGGCGGTGGAGGAGGCCATCGGACCGCTGAACTGAGAAGAGACGAAATGAAGAGGGGCTCGCCTTCGGCGGGCCTCGCTTCGTCTGTTCATCTCCCCTTCCGCCTGCGAAGACGGGTATGCTATACTCTTTTTCAGCACATACCGCGAGACAGGGGGGATTTCAATGGCTGATACTACGCGAAACGATGATCTCTTCCCGCAGCACAAAGACATACCTTTCGTAAATACGTCCCGGGATATCCCCCGGATCATCTGTCTCGGCGCGTCGGCAGGCGGACTGGAGGCTCTTGAGCGATTCTTCCGCCATCTGCCGGAGAACGTTCAGGATATCTTCGTCATCGTCCAACACCTTTCACCCGACCATAAGAGCATCATGGCGGAACTGCTGCACCGGTACACATCCCTTCCGGTGGTTGTGGTCGACGACGGGATGCCGCCGCAGCCCGGGCGGATTCATCTGATTCCTCCGGGCAAGGAGATGGTGGTCGAGAACGGGGCGTTTCGTTTGCGGGACAGAGTCCTTCGCGAACCGCATCTCCCGATCAACGTTTTTTTGCAGAGCATGGCCGGGGAGTACGGAGCTGCATGCGTCGCGGTCATCCTCTCCGGCACGGGGAGCGACGGCGCGCAGGGAATCAAGGCTGTGCACGCGGCGGGCGGCGTGGTGTTTGCCCAGGATGTCGAGAGCGCCCGTTTCGATGGAATGCCGCGCAACGCGGCCCTTACCTGCGTCGTTGATTTTGTGGGTTCCCCGGAGCAGATCGTCTCCGCTCTCTTCAAAACGACCGGCGACGGGACGGGAGAACCGGAGACCGACGAAGAGAGCGAGCGGGAGCGTCCTCGCGGGAAGGAAGCCCGTGAACCGAAGCAGTCGATCTTCCAAAAGCTGAGCGACGCTTTCGGCATCGACTTCTCCCAGTACAAGGACGGCACTATTTTCCGCCGTCTGGAGCGGCGGATGATGATGCGCTCGGTTGCGGACATGTCCGAATACGCGGAGCTGCTCGAAGGGGATCCCGAAGAGGTGGAACATCTCTACAGGGATTTGCTCATCGACGTCACGTCGTTCTTCAGGAACCCGGATGCGTTCTCCTACCTTGCGGAGACGGCGATTCCCGACCTGCTGGCGCAGCACCCCGAAAACGAGGAGTTCCGCGTCTGGAGCGTGGCGTGCGCCAGCGGCGAGGAAGCCTACTCCATCGCGATGATTCTCGACGAGGTGATGTCGAGCCGGTCGCTGAAACGCGGCGTCCGCATTTTCGCGACCGATATTCACAAGAGCTCCCTGAAGACGGCGAGCGCGGGTTATTATTCAAAAGAGAAACTCGTCGACGTTTCGCCGGAGCGCCTCGAGAGATACTTTTACAGGACGGGCGCGGACGGCTGGACGGTGCGCCCGAATATCCGCAGGATGGTCACCTTCGCCCCCCACAACATCCTCTCCGATCCCCCTTTTCTGCATATGCACCTCATCTCCTGCCGCAACATGCTCATCTACCTCGAGAAGAGCGCGCAGATCGAGGTGCTCACCCGTTTCTCGGCGGCGCTTGAGCAGCGGGGGATTCTCTTCCTCGGCTCCAGCGAGAGCGTACTCGACACGCAGACCGAATTTTTGACCGTGGACAGCCGCCTGAAGATCTACCGGAAGCAGGGGACGATCACCTCGCGGCCGCTCTACTCCCTTCTGCCGGAAAAGAAAAAGTCGACCGTCGGAGGGGATCGGGGAGTCTCGCGGACGCCGATTTCCTCGCTCTATCCGCTTCTTCTTGAGCGCTGCATGCCGACGGGATTTCTCGTGAATTCGAAGGGCGATCTGCTGCATACCTTCGGCGGCGCGGGAAAGTATCTTCAGATCGTCGGCCCTGTGAGGACGGATATCGGCAGCATTTTGCACGGCAATCTCCGCGTCGCCGTCACGACGGCGCTCGAGCGGTCCCGGAAAAACAGGACGCCTGTCCGGTTTTCGGATGTATCCCATCCTCTTCCCGGCGCGCCGCTGAATGTCGTGGAGGTTTCGGTGGAGCTGCTCGAAGAACGGACGGAGAATCAGGGGGAGGTCAACCTCTTCTTTTTCATCCGCCTTGACGAAATGAAGGCGCCGCTTGTAGCGAAGGCGGAGTCGTTCTCCGTCGACGAGGCCGCGAAGGTGCGCATCGAAGAGCTGGAACGCTCGCTCTCGGAGGCCGGAGAGAACCTTCAGACGATCGTCGAGGAGCTTGAGACGAGCAACGAAGAGCTTCAGGCGACCAACGAGGAGCTGCTTGCATCCAACGAAGAGCTGCAAAGCAGCAACGAGGAGCTGCAATCGGTCAACGAGGAGATGCACAGCCTGAACGCGGAGTATCAGGAGAAGAACGAACAGTTGATCGACCTCAACAACGACCTGCAGAACCTGATGAGCTGCACCGACATCGGCACCATCTTCCTTGACGGCGAGCTGCGGATACGGCGTTTCACCCCGGCGATCAACAGGGTGTTCTTCCTTCGCGATCAGGACATAGGGCGCCCGATCGAGGAGATGCGCAGCCTGGTGGAGAGCGGCCACGATATCGTCGCGTCCATACGGCGCGTCCTCCGCGAGGGGAAGGTGGAGGAGCTGGAGGTGTCCAACCGCGAAGGTGTGTCCATGCTCCAGCGCATCCACCCGTACGTGGATATCCGCGGAACGGTAAGCGGCGCGGTGCTGACGTTCGTCGATCTCACCCTTGTGAAGAAGAGCGAAGAGGAACGCCGGCGTTCCGACATGCTCCGGGAAGCGGTGCTCGACTCTCTCGACGCGAGCATCGCGGTGCTCGATCGGGAGGGGAACATGCTCGCGATCAACGAAACGTGGCGTATCTTCGCGAGGGAGAACCAGGCGAAGGACTTCCGAACGCTCGATACGGGGGCGAACTACTTCGCCGCCTGCGCCTGTTCCTCGGATACGGAGGACTACAGAGACGCGCAAAGAGCCATGGCGGGAATCCGCTCCGTCCTCTCCGGCCGTTCCGAATCGTTCGAGATGGAGTACCCATGCCACGCACCCGGCGAGAATCGCTGGTTCCTGATGCGCGTGACCCCGCTTCTCTCTCCCGAAGGAGGCGCCGTTGTGGCGCATATCGACGTGACGAAGGAGAAGGAGGCGACGCAGGCGGTCATGGAGAGCGAGCAGCGCCTTCTCGCCGTACTCAACAGCATCGACGCCCTTGTCTTCGTGACCGATATCGACACGTTCGAGATTTTGATGATCAACGATTTCGGCAAAAAAATATTCGGCGACGTCGTCGGCAGGAGATGCTGGGAGGCTATCCAGAGCGGACAGGAGGGACCCTGTCCCTTCTGTTCCGAAGCGCCTCTTCTCGATGGGAACGGGGAGCCGGCAGGAGTACGTCGCTGGCAGGTATTCAATCATCGGACGAAACGATGGTACGACTGTCGCGACTCCGCGATTCGCTGGACCGACCGAAAATATGTCCGCCTCGAGATCGCGATGGATATCACGGAGACGAAAAAAATCGAAGAGGAGCTCCGCGTACACCGCGACGAGCTCGACAGGCTGGTTGCGTTGCGGACGGAGGAGTTGAGCGAGAGCAACCGTGAACTGGAACGGCAGACGGCGCTCGCCAAGGAGATGGCGCTCAAGGCGGAAGCGGCGAACGAAGCGAAAAGCGCCTTCCTTGCGAACGTAAGCCACGAGATCCGCACGCCGATCAACGCGGTGATCGGGTTTACCGAACTACTGCTCGACTCCCCGCTTTCCTCCGAACAGCGCCGCCAGGCCGAGACCGTTAGGGCGAGCGCGGAAACGCTGCTCTTCCTGATCAACGAAATCCTCGACTTCGCGAAGATCGAAGCGGGAAAGCTCGAACTCGAAGTTGTGGATTTCGACCTGAGGAATATTGTGGAGGGCTTTGCGGGAACGCTTGCGCTTCAAGCCTATACGAAAGGTATTGAACTCGCCTGCGGCGTCGAGCCCGCGCTTCCGTCGAAGGTGCGCGGAGATCCCGTGCGGCTCCGGCAGATACTGATGAATCTCGGAAGCAACGCGGTGAAGTTCACGCAGAAGGGCGAAACGGTGATCTCGGTGGCGAAAGAGTCCGAAACCGGGGAAACGGTGTGGATACGTTTTTCGGTGCGGGATACGGGAATCGGTATCCCCGGAGAAAAAATGGCGCTTCTCTTCACCAAGTTCACCCAGCTCGACGCTTCGACGACACGCCGGTACGGAGGAACAGGCCTTGGTTTGGCCATATCGAAGCATCTTGTGGAAAGAATGAGCGGTTCCATCGGTGTGGAGAGCGAACACGGAAACGGCTCCACGTTCTGGTTTGTGCTTCCATTCAAAAAACTCGGCGCCGGCGCGGAAGCGCCGGAAGCTCCCGAAGGAGCGGAGGGCCTCCGTATTCTTGTCATCGACGGCAACGAGACCTCGCGAGCTTTTTTCTTGCGCCAGTTCGAGTTCTGGGGCATGAGAGTCATCGCTTCTTCGAGGACGGAGGCGCTCGACGCTCTGCGGCGCGCGGCTTCGGACGAGGATCCGTTCAGGGTGGTGCTCGACGCGGATTCAGGCCGTTCAGGAGAGTATTCGCTCGGGGATGCGATCATGAATGACGAGAGTCTCTCGGAAACCGTTCTCATCACGCTGCTTCCCCTCGGAATACGGCACGGTATCGAGCCTCCCGACGGAGAACGAGGCTATGCGCTGATGAAGCCGGTCCAGAGCGCCGAGCTTGCCGCGGCGCTCTCCGCGATCGCCCTTGGACGCTCCGTATCTTCCGTTGTTCACGAGAAAGGAGAGGAGCCTTCCTCATGGCTTCTTTCCTGCAGGGAACGTGCGCGTATCCTGCTCGTCGAGGACAATGCCGTAAATCGGCAGGTGGCGCTTGCGCTTCTGAAGAAGGCGGGGGTGAGCGCCGATTCGGCCGAAAACGGCCTGGAAGCTTTGGAAGCGCTGCGCTCGAAGGAGTACGACCTTGTGCTGATGGACCTTCAGATGCCGGTAATGGACGGCCTGGCGGCGACCCGGGCGATACGGGCAGGTGGGTCCGATGTGCGCAACCCGGACGTGCCGGTGGTCGCGATGACGGCCCATGCGCTCCAAAGCGACAGAGAAGCGTGCATGCTCGCAGGAATGAACGGATACATCACCAAACCCATCAGGCCGGCGGAGCTTCTTTGCGAGCTCGAGCGCCGGCTCTGCGCAAACGCGGCCCCGGCGCAAGGCATTCCAAGAACATGCAGTGCGCAAGCGGGAGCGCGCACATTCAATTTCGACGATCTTGTGGAACGCCTCGGCGACGAGGAAACGGCCGGCCTCATTATGGAAGCCTTCCTCAAGGAGATGCCGGAAGCCATGAACGCCCTGGAGAAGAGTCTCCGAACGGGTGATTTCGCACTCTCCGGGAGGAATGCCCATACGATCAAAGGAGTGGCGGGAAACATCGGGGGCGAAGCGCTACGGGAAGCGGCCCTCCAATTCGAACGCGCAGCCAAAGGCGGCGATGCGAAGCTCCTCTCCGCTCTTCGGGAAAAGATGCATGCGGAATATTGTGCGTTGAAGGACGAAATCGAAAGGATGCTGCGAACGCTGCGCCCCCCGGAGTGAGTCCGCGGGGTGCGTTCTCCCCGTCTTGAGCCGGAGCATACGAAAAAGGGAGCGTTCCTGGAGTTTTTCCGGAACGCTCCCTTTTTACAGGAGAAAGCTAGATCGTCATGATAAGTACACTCTCAATGCTGAAAACAAAAACGAGTATTTTATGAAATGCCCTTTTATCTGTAGGCATAATCTGTGCCGTTTTTCCTCCGGCCCCGGACGCCTGCGGGCTTTTCGGGCGGATTCAAGAGCGTTCCGTACCCGAACACTGCTCCCGGGATTCCCCCGTACGTTCCGGAGCAGGTCATCATAGGCATTATCGACATGAGCCTCTCGGGACAGGACCAGATTCTCCGTGGTCATCCCCTTTTCGATGCAGGGGTACGAGCACGCCGACCGGATTCTCGACGGACCGTTCAAGGAGCGGGCGACTCCGGAGCTCGAGAAGAATGGCCTCGTCCATGTCAACAGCTGAGAGTGGAGGGTCGGTCAGGTCACGAAATCCAAACGCACCATCCTCTCCTCCGACGATGTAAATCCGCACCCCGCACGTGATCGGAGCGCTCGGCGAAACGACCTCACCGTTGCCTTCGGAGAATTGATTATGGCGATGCGGCAGGGACTCGTCGCAGTGTGCGGGGCACCCTCTGTCGGAGCACCCTCTTGACAGATGTTCATTTCGCCTGTATAAAGTTAGACCCATAGAACTAAGTTGTTTATAGTTTGTGGGTTCAAACTTCTCCGGAACGTCTCCACGTTCCGGTACAAATGTCGTGTTGCGTCTGCACGACCGGTCGAGAGAGGAGTTTTTGGTTGAAGACCTTGCTGATGATCGAAAGTTGGTGTTTTGCGTCCGGGATGTTGCTCCCTCGCAAAATACAAGAGATGGGACACCGTTTTCTTCTAGTGACCCGGGATCCGGAGTTTTATCGAAAGTACGCGCCTTCCGGAGGCGAGCACCCCGTTTTGGAACTCGCCGACGAAATTGTCGTTTGCGATACGAACAGCCTGTCGGATTTGCTCCGCGCATGCGAGGACGTACGAAGCAGACGCCCGGTGGACGGGGTGATCACAAGCTGCGACTACTACATCGAAGCGGCCGCGGAGGCGGCTTCGGCGCTCTCCTTGCCTTCCAATCCGGTCGAGTCGGTATCCCGTTCCGTGAACAAATACTTCATGCGTCGAACGCATGCGTCCAAAGGAGTTCCTTCTCCCCGTTTCGCCCTGGCGCTTTCGCCGGATGATTCGGAAGCTATCGCGGCCGTTACGGGCCTTCCCGCCATCGTCAAGCCCGCCGACATGAACGGCAGCGCCCTGGTCCGGAAGGTGGAGACCGTGGAAGCGATGAAAGAGGCGGTTTCCTCGGTGTTGTCGCTTCGAGAGAATACGCGCGGGCGCGAGCGCTTCCGCGGCGCCCTGGTCGAAGAGTTCCTCCGAGGAGAAGAATTCAGCGCGGAGTGTTGCGTCGTCGGCGGAGAGGTGCATATCCTTGGCGTCACGGATAAGCAACTCGGCGGAAAGAGCGGCGTCGTGGAGACGGGCCATATGTTTCCCGCCCGCATGGCGCAGGATGAGGAGCGCTCCGTGCGGGAGTGCGTCGCGTCCGCGCTCGAAGCAGTCGGCTACGTCCACGGGGTCGCTCATGTGGAAGTTCGCGCGACGCCCGAAGGACCGCGGATTATAGAAATCAATCCCCGCATCGGCGGAAACTATATATCCGAACTCGTCGAGCGGACGATCGGCGTCAGCCCTCTGTCGCAGATGATCCAACTCGCTCTCGGCGAGGAACCCGAACTCGTCGGCAAGGAAAGAGAGCGTCCGAAGAGCGCGGCGGTCGCCTTCGTGCTTCCCGGGCAAACGGGAATTCTCTCCGGTTGGAGCGGCGAGCATGAGATGGCGACCAGTCCGGGCGTGGTTCGCTACGTTCTCTCCCCCGAGGGGAGCAGAGCGACCGGAAGCGACGACAACGACTGCTATCTCGGCTACGTTGTCGCGGAGGATATGGAGGGGCCGAACGCCGCGCAAGCCGCTTCTTCCGCTCTCTCCAAGCTCGAACCAATAATAAAGCCGGAGATGTGATCATGGCGGCGGAATACACGCTCTCCGGAAGAGGGACGCTCTCGTTCGTCGCCGGGCTCCCGGCGTCGGTGAAGGTTTTGCTTTTGAACAACGCGGGATTCAATCTCGGCTTTTACATGCTGTTGCCGTACCTCGCCAAGTACATTACGGACGGGTTAGGGTATGCCGCCGGATTCGCGGGATTCGTCATGGGGTTTCGGATGCTGAGCCAGCAGGGGTTATTTCTCGTAGGAGGCACGCTGGCGGATCGTTTGAACTACCAAACCGTCATCATGACGGGGTGTGCGCTCAGGGTGGCGGGCTTCGGTCTCTTCGGCGCGGTAACGCACCCCGCGGCCATCGTCGCGGCGGCCTTCATGACGGGGTTCGCCGGAGCGCTTTTCACGCCCGCCTACCAGGCTCTCATGGCGCGTCTGACGGAGGGCGACGGACAGAGGGAGCGAATTTACGCGCTGCAGAACGTGACGACGGCCGTCGGAGCTTTTGGAGGGCCTCTCTTCGGTTTGCTTCTGCTTCGCTTCGGATTCGGCGTCCTCTGCGCCGTCGCGGCGGGAATTTTCTTCCTGCTCCTGCTGCTCCAGTTGCGGTATCTACCCCGCATGGAGGGGTCGGAGCACGCCTCTGCGCTGCCCATCCTCCAAGATTGGAAGGCTGTGTTCGCGCACAGGGACTTTATCCTCTTCTCGTTTTTCATGTCGGCGTACTATCTGATGTTCAATCAGTTGTACGTGCTGCTGCCTCTGAGTTCCCCGAACGACGCCTCGGTCGCCGCGATCTTCACGCTCTCTTCCGTGTTCGGGGCGTTTTTTCAGATGCCCGTTTCCTCGCTCGCGGTGCGGCTGTTCTCAAGGCCGGTCCGCCTTGCCGTCGGCTTAGGGCTTATGTCCGTCTCCTTTCTTTTTCTGTTGGCGGATTGGGGACGGATCTTCGGGATGGCGATCAATCCGTTGTTGACGGCCGGAGTGCTGACCATAGGAACGCTCGTCGTCTTCCCGCCCGCGATCAGCATGGTCCCCGAACTCGGCGGCGAGCGCAGGCAAGGGGTGTGCTTCGGCGTGTTCTACCTTTTCGCCGGAATCGCGGGGGCCGCCGGAGGCGCGCTGACCGCGTCGCTGTGGACCTGGAACGCGACGGCGCTTATCTCGCTGTTGTGCGGGACCGGTCTTCTCTTTTCGGTTTTTCTGTGGCGTCACGCCCGGTCGGTGGAGTCTCGTTCACGCCGGAAACGGACGGCATAACGCGCTCATAGAGGAGAGGTGTTCTCTCCAGGCGGGACGGAGGTCCCATTCATCTTTTCAAGGAGGTTCCGTATGTTGAGAAGGGTGTTGTCTTGTGTGTTCGTGTGCTTCATGCTCCTGGGAATCGTCTTTTTGTTTTCTCCGGGAGAGGCGTCGGCGTCGGATCGCGACGACGAAACGCTGGTTTACGTTAATTTCAGGGATATTCGCGATCTGAACCCGCATCTGTACGCCGGGGAGATGTATGCCCAGAATCTGCTGTACGAGTCTCTCGTCAAGATCACCGAGAAGGGGATCGAACCGTGGTTGGCGGAAAAGTGGGATGTTTCCGAAGACGGCAGAGTCTACACTTTCCATCTTCGCAAGGACGTCTTTTTCACCGACGGGGAGAAGTTCGACGCGGCGGCGGCGAAGGCAAATTTCGACGCCGTGCTCGACAATATCCAGCGCCACGGATGGCTTGAAATGGTGCGGCTCATGGAGAGCGTGGAGGCCGTCGACGACTATACGCTCAAAATCGGCCTGAAAGAACCTTACTTCCCCATGTTGGTCGAGTTGGGTGTTACGCGCCCCATGCGCTTCATTTCGCCGAAGTGCATGAAGGACGGCGCCACGAAAGATGGAGTAACCGGGCTGATCGGCACCGGAGCGTACATTCTCGCGGAAAACACGGTGGATCAGAAGGCCGTTTTCGTCAGAAACGAACGCTACTGGGGAGAGAAACCCGCAATAAAGAGAATCGTCGTCCGGGTGATTCCGGACAATCAGACCCGTGTGCTTGCTCTCGAAAAAGGAGAGATCGACCTCATCTACGGCAAGAACATGGTGGATGCGGAGAGCATGGAGCGGTTCGCCGCGATGAACGGCTTCAAGGCCGCCCTCTCCGAACC
>LVBO01000260.1 GCA_001604435.1 Synergistales bacterium Syner_01 | reverse complement strand
GCCGCGGACGTCGCCGAGGCGCTGGGCGCGGAGATGCCCGACACTCCCGAACGCGCCGCCTCCTGCCTCGACGCCGCGGGGCTGGTGCTCCTCTTCGCGCCGCACTTCCACCCGATTCTGCGGAACGTGGCGGAGATACGGAAGAATCTCGGCGTGCGGACGATCTTCAACATCCTCGGCCCCCTGCTGAACCCCGCGCCGCTGACGCATCAGGTGATGGGCGTCTTCGACCCCGGCATGGCTCCGCTGCTCGCCGAAGTCCTTCTCGCGCTGGGGCGGGATCGCGGCATGGTGATCTCCGGACACGGCGGTTTCGACGAACTCTCGCTCAGCGGCCCGAACCGCCTGGTCCTCTTCTCGGAAGAGGGAGTGAGGGAGGCCGTGATCACTCCGGAAGAAGCGGGGCTCGTCCGCAGGGACGACGACGAATTTCTTGGCGGAACGGCGACGGAGAACGCCGCGATCATCGAGGACATCCTTGCCGGGAAGAAGGGGGCCGCCCGAGACGTGGTTCTCTTGAACGCCTCTGCCGTCTTCCTCGTCTCCGGCATGGCCTCCAACTGGAAAGAGGGCGTCGCGCTCGCCTCGGAGAGCATCGACTCCGGCGGCGCCGCGGAAGTGCTCGAAAAAATCCGTTCCTTCTCGCAGCGGAGGGAAGACGCCATTCCCCGCTCGGCGTGAAGGAGGGGGTTCGTATGTTTCTCGATCGTATTTTGCAGCACAAGGCGGAGGAGATCGCGGAGCTGACGGCGCCGCGGAGAAGACTTTCGGCGGCCTTGAAGCGAAGCGGGCTCTCCGTGATCGGCGAGATCAAGCGCGCCTCCCCGAGCAAAGGGGAAATCAACGGCGGCGTCGATCCGCTGCGGCAGCTGCACCTGTACGAGCAGGGAGGCGCGGACGCGGTCTCCATTCTTACAGACAAAGCCTTCTTCGGAGGCGGGCCGGAGGACTTCCGCGCGTTGAGGGCGCGGACGGAGCTTCCGCTGCTCCGGAAGGACTTTCTGGTGAGCGAGGTGCAGATCTACGAG
>LVBO01000259.1 GCA_001604435.1 Synergistales bacterium Syner_01 | reverse complement strand
CCACAGAACCCGGAACTCCGTTACGGCCTGTCTCCCGCCGGGATCGACGGCCATACGAAGTCTATTGCTTGAAGAACGTCCGATAGGGAGCTCGATTCGGCCGCTTTTGTGCCGAATCGTACCCTCGACAAAAGCCAGGTATCGTTTCTCGACCTCGCGCAGGCGAAACTGCTCCTGAAGGGCATCGAGCGTATTCTGGTCCCTTGCGACAACGAGCAGCCCGGAAGTCGGCCCATCCAGGCGATGCACTATTCCGGGGCGATGGACGTTGTTGAACGTACCCCATGAATCAAAGCGATAGAGCAATCCGTGGACAAGCGTACCGCGCCAGTTTCCCGGCGCGGGGTGCACGACGACCCCCGCAGGCTTATTGACAACGACCAGCCGCGGATCCTCGTACACTACCGAGAACGGAACATCCTCCGGCTCCAGGTCCATCGTCTCCGGGGCAGGAAGCGTCGCGTCGACAACAAGGCCGGGCGTTACCTTTAACCCCGGTTTTACTTTTTTCTTAGAAGCAAGGCGGACATTCCCCGAATCGAGCAGCTTCCGTGCGAAGGAACGCGTGATACCGAGCCGAAGCGCCAAGAAGAGGTCGAGACGGCTCCCCGCCTCGACCTCTTGTACAGTAAGCGTTTCGTTCCTGTCTCCGGAAGCGGCTAACTCCTCATCCGCCTCGGCAGGGCATGAACTGGAAAACGACTCTTGCGTAGAACGCTCTTCTTCACGCATCCCCTGGAGCCTGAAGCACGCGCGAGCATCTTGGGCAAAGGCCTTCGGCATCGGGGGTCTCCGTATACTGCCAGCAGCGCGGGCACTTCTCCCCGAGCGCTTTGTCGACACCAACCCTGATTCCCGTCTCTTCGTCGGTTTGCACGATGCTCATCTGCGAAACCTGATCAACCCACCGGAAACCGGAGACGATGCTGAAGGTCTTGAAATCCTCTTCGGTAAATGACGCGGCAACAGAAGCGGCATTATGCGTTTCGACTTCGACGCGCGCGTCAAGGGCATGCCCGATAATACCGCCGCTCCTTGCCAGTTCAAGCACACGGCTGACCGCCCCGCGAACAACCAGCGCTTTTTCCCACTTCGCTTCGATCTCCTGGTTCCGGATTCCTTCTTGTACGTCCGGCCAGTCGGAGAGGAAGACGCTCTCGGGAAGCGACGCGTCGATTTTGATCATCTCCTGCCAGATCTCCTCGGCCGTAAAGCTAAGTACGGGCGCGAGCATGCGAGTAAGCGCCGAAAGCACATGCCACATCGCCGTCTGGCCGCTCTTGCGGGAAAGTGATTTTTTGCCGTCGGCATACATGCGGTCTTTGCTGGCGTCAAGGTAGAAAGAGCTCAGTTCGTTCACGCAGAACTGATGGATCGCGAACGTGGGGATATGGAATTCGTAGCAATCGTACGCGCTGTTCGCCTTCTCTATGATCGAGTTGAGCTTCATGAGAATCCAGCGGTCCATTTCAAGCATCTCGCTGAACGGGACCGAATTCGCCGGAACGAAGTCGTTCAGGTTCGCCAGCAGATACCTGGCCGTATTGCGGATTCTGCGGTACGATTCGCTCAAGTTCTTTATTATGGTGTTGGAAATCCGGACGTCGTTTCTGTAATCCGTCGAGGCGACCCACAGCCGGAGGATGTCGGCGCCGTACTCCTTGATGACTTCCTGCGGAGCAACGACATTCCCGAGGGACTTCGACATCTTGCGCCCCTCTCCGTCCATGATGAAACCGTGCGTGAGCACCTGCTCGTACGGAGCCCTTCCGTGCATTCCTACCGAAGTCAGCAACGAAGTCTGGAACCACCCCCGGTGCTGGTCGCTCCCTTCAAGGTACATATCGGCGGGCCATTTCAGTTCGGGCCGGGTTTTCAGCACGGCGGCATGACTCGTTCCCGAGTCGAACCACACATCCATGATGTCCGTCTCCTTGCGAAGATTTTTACTATTGCAGTGCGGGCAGACGCAGAGATTGCCGAGCAACTCCTCGGGTGTCATCCTCCACCACGCCGAACACCCCTGCTCCTTGACGAACGCCCGGACAGCGTGAATTCGATCCTCGGTCAGGATAGGCTTTCCACAGTCGTTGCAATAAAATGCAGGTATCGGAACTCCCCAGATACGCTGACGACTGATGCACCAGTCGGAACGGTCGCGAACCATGTTGAAGATGCGATCCTTCCCCCAATCCGGGATCCAGCGGACGTCGTTCTCTATCGTTTTGAGCGCATCGTCCCTGAAATCGGCTACGGAAACGAACCACTGGTCAGTCGAACGGAAAATGACCGGTTTTTTACAACGCCAGCAGTGCGGATACGAGTGCTGTATCTTGCTGTTTCCCAGAAGACGCCCGTTCTCCGTGAGTATTTCGAAGATCTTTTTTGAGCCATCTTCGAGAGAAAGCCCGTCGACAAGCCCTGTTCCGGAGATGAAGTGCCCTGTATCGTCGACCGGGTTATACACCTCTATACCGAACTTCACGCCGGTTTCATAGTCTTCCACGCCGTGTCCGGGAGCGGTATGCACACATCCGGTTCCGGTGTCGAGAAGCACATAGTCCGCCGGGAGAATACGTAGGATACGCTCCGGGTAGAACGGGTGCACCGCGTTCAACCGATGCAGCGCCGCACCCTTTACCGTACCCAATTCCTCATCGAAGACGATTCCCGTCTCTTTCGATACGCTCTCCATCAAGGCTTTGGCAAAGAGATAGACTTTCTTCCCCGCGCGAACGAACACATAGTCGTGATCGGGACCAATAGCGACGGCCATGCTCGCGGGAAGCGTCCAAGGCGTGGTCGTCCATACGATGATATCGACATCCTCTCCGGCGAGCGATGGCAGAAGGGCCTCAGCACCGAGCAGAGAATATGCGACGAAAATCGAGGGAGAAGATTCATCCCAGTATTCGATCTCCGCCGCGGCCAGGGCCGTCTGACAGTCGATGCACCAGTAGACGGGCTTCTGTCCCTTGTAGACGAGTCCTTTCCCTACAAGGTCCGCAAAAGCGCCGAGCTGTGCCGCCTCATACTCGGGGCGAAGCGTCATGTAGGGGTTTTCCCAGTCCCCAAGGACGCCGAGGCGAACAAACTCTTCTCTTTGAATATCGCGGAACTGGAGCGCATATTCCGTGCACTTTTCGCGCAAAAGGACAGGATCGACCGTATCTTTCGACACTCCAAGGCTTTTAATGACATGAAGCTCTATGGGGAGACCGTGTGTATCCCAACCGGGAACATACGGCGAAAAAAAACCTTTCATCGCCTTGTATTTCGGGATGAAATCCTTGAGTATTTTATTAAACGCCGTTCCTATGTGAATATGCCCGTTCGCGTACGGCGGCCCGTCGTGGAGAACAAACGAAGGAGCTCCTTCACGTTTTTTCAGCATTTTTCCGTAGATGTCCCGCTCCTTCCAGAAATCCAAAAAACCGGGTTCTCTCTTCGCGAGGTTCGCCCGCATCGGGAAGGCTGTTTCGGGAAGCGAGAGCGTGTTCTTATAATCCGTGCTCATGCGTGTACCCCCTTGTGGAATAGGAAAACCGTCCCTGATCGAACGGGGACGGTAAGAAAACTTCTATATACTAACACATTTCCAGGCAACCGCACTGCTAGCCGAGGGCTGCCTTTCGGGAGGAGAATGTCTGCGAAAAGTAGAGCAGCACCAGGACCGCTATACCGAACAGATCGCTCTGCCACCCCGGGACCAGCAGGAAAAGCGCACCTGCAAGAGCGAGCGCTCTCTTCCACATACTCAGAGCACCTCGGAAATAGCCGACTGTGGACATTCCCAGAAGCATGACGCCGAGCATTGCGGTACCAACGGCAAGCGCGAACGGGACAAAGCTATAGTCCACAAGGACCAGAATCGGATTGAAGACGTAGATAAAGGGGACGATAAAACCTGCCAGAGCAAGCTTCACTGCTGTTACTCCCGTCTTCATGGGTTCCGCTCCGGCTATTCCGGCGCCGGCGTATGCGGCCAGGGCGACCGGGGGGCTGAGGTCCGCAGCTATTCCGAAGTAAAGCACGAACATATAGGCCGCCATCGGCGGGACGCCGAGCTGGAAGAGCGCCGGAGCCGCCATGGTGCTCGTGACGATGAAGTTCGCGGTCGTCGGCAGACCGGCTCCCAGAAGAATACAGGCGACCATGGTCAGAAGAAGCGTCATGAGGAGGTTCCCTCCGGCCAATGTAACGATCGCGCTGGCGATACGCAAACCGAGGCCGGTCAGCGTCGCCGTCCCGACGATGATTCCGACGGTTGCGCAAGCGCACGCAACGCCGAGAGCCGAACGGGCGCCGCTCTCAAGAGCCGCCTGTAAGCGAGGAAGCGTCAAGCGGGTTTCCTTGTTCAACCAGGAAACGACAAAGGTAATGATGATTCCGTTATACGCGGCTTTCAGGGGAGTATACCCGCCGATAAGAAAGTAGACGATACCGACAAGCGGGATCAGCAAATGTCCCTTCTGGCGAAGGAGACGCAGCAACGGAGGAAGCTGTTCCCTCGGAAGCCCTCTGAGCCCGAGGCGGGTAGCTTCCAGATGAACTTGAACGATGACCGCGAAGTAATACAGCAGCGCCGGCACGATAGCCGCCAAGGCAACCTGGATATAGGGAACGCCCATGAACTGGGCCATTATGAACGCCGCAGCGCCCATAACCGGCGGCATAATCTGTCCTCCGGTGGAAGCGACGGCCTCCACCGCGCCCGCAAAGTGCGGTTTGTACCCGACGCTTTTCATCAACGGGATGGTGAACATACCGGTAGTACAGACGTTTGCTACGGAAGAGCCCGAAATGGACCCCATCAGGCCGGAGCTGAGCACCGCGACCTTCGCGGGACCTCCGGTGGCCCACCCGGCAAGCGCCATTGCAAGGTCGATGATGAACTTGCCCATTCCGGTCTGCTCAAGCACGGAACCGAAAAGGATGAACATGAACACAAATGTCGCGGAAACGCCGAGCGGAATACCGAAAATGCCTTCGGTTCCCAGGTACATATGGTTCACTATACGGTTGATGTTGAACCCCCTGTGCTGGAAGAGCGCGGGGAAATATCGCCCGTAGTAGCAATACAGCAGGAAAAAGATCGCGATGACCGGCAAAATCGGGCTCGTGACCCGCCTCGTTGCTTCCAGGAGTATCGCGACGCCTAAAAATGCGACGACCAGATCCATCGTCGTCGGCAACCCTGCGCGTGTGATAAGAGAATCGAACTCGACAACAAGATAGAGCGTGACAAATGCTCCAAGAGCGGCTAATAGGTAATCGTACCAAGGAATTTCCGTTTTCGAAAACTTGGGGGAAAATGGATAGAGCAAGAAGACAAGAACGAGAACGAAAGCCAAATGAATTGCTGCCTGAATAATAGCCTGCATAAGGCCAAAACCTGAAGTGTACAGATGAAACAACGACATACAAACCGCAAGCAATGAAACAAGAATCGCCGGAAAACCCGAAAGCTTTCGATACCTGGCCTCGGTGTCGAACTGTCGCCGAAG
>LVBO01000258.1 GCA_001604435.1 Synergistales bacterium Syner_01 | reverse complement strand
GCGGTGCGCGAGGGCGGCCACACGGTCGGCGCCGGCGTCGTCACCGAAATTCTTGAGTAGCCCCTGAAAGGGGAGATCACAGTGGCAAAGAAAATTCGTATTCGGTTGAAGGCTTTCGATCACCGGGTTCTCGACAGTTCCGCTTCCCAGATCGCCGAAACGGCGGACCGGAGCGGCGCCAAGGTCTCGGGGCCGATTCCCCTTCCCACCGAGATAAACAAGGTAACTATCCTGAAGTCCCCGCACAAGGACAAGGATGCGCGCGAACAGTTTGAAACACGGACACATAAGCGCCTCATCGACATCATCAACCCGACGCAGAAAACGATGGACGCGCTTATGCAGCTGAACCTTCCTTCTGGTGTCGATATCCAGATTAAATTGTAGGGGAAGCTCTGAGCTGAAAGGAGTTGGAGTGAAATGAGCATCGGTATTCTGGGGAAAAAACTCGGAATGGCCCAGATTTACAACGAACAGGGCCAGGCGACGCCTGTCACGATTATACAGGCCGGACCGTGCCCCGTAGTGGATTTGAAGACTCCCTCCAAGGACGGATACAGTGCACTCGTCCTTGGATTCGGCGAGCCCAATCCGAGAAAGCTGAACAAATCCCGCAAGGGTCTGTTCGAGAAGGCGGAAGTGGAGCCGAAGAAGACGCTTCGCGAGTTCCGGGTCGACTCCGTCGACGAGTACGCCGTCGGCCAGCAGATCGACGTCACTCTCTTCGCGGAGGGCGAGACGATCAACGTCTCCGGGACGAGCAAAGGCAAGGGCTTCGCCGGCGTCGTGAAGAAATACCATTTCGGCGGTTCGAACGCGAGCCACGGCGCGTCCGTGGTGCATCGTCGCGGCGGTTCCAGCGGCGCGAGCAGCTACCCCGGAAGAGTTTTCAAGGGCAAAAAGATGCCCGGTAGAATGGGCGGCGAGAAGGTCACAGTCAAAAATCTCGTTGTCGTTGCAGTGGACTCCGACAATCACCTGCTTCTTGTCAAGGGTGCGGTACCGGGCGCGAAAAACAGCCTGGTGACCCTTTTCAAGAAGGGGTAGTCGGTAGAGAAGGAGGCCGGAAATAACATGCCTACCCTGAAACTCGTCAGCTTCCAGGGAGAAACGGTCGGGGAATTGCAGCTTTCGGACGGCGTTTTCGCCGCCCCTGTGCACGTACCCGCCATGCATCAGGTAGTCGTCGCCCAGCTTGCGAACGCACGACTCGGAACGCAGTCCGCGAAAACGCGGGGAGAAGTCCGGGGCGGCGGCAAGAAACCCTGGAGACAGAAGAAGACAGGACGCGCCCGTCACGGGAGCATCCGTTCGCCCCTGTGGGCAGGCGGCGGCGTCGTTCACGCCCCTAAACCCAGGGATTACAGCCAGAAAGTAAACAAGAAAGTGCGCCGTCTCGCGATCAAGAGCGCGTTGTCGCTCAAAGTCCGCGAAGAACTCATGACGGTCGTCAAGTCGTTCGACATCGAAAAGCCGTCAACGAAGGAGATGCTGGCGTTCCTCGCGGCCGTCAAAGCCCGGAAGCCGCTCATCATCCTTCCCGAGCCGAACGAGGCAGTTCTGAAGTCCGCCCGCAACGTTCCGGGCGCCAAGGTGATCAACATGGTGAACATCAATGTCTACGACCTTCTCAACGCGGGGACGCTCATCCTGACGCCCGAAGTCGTGGAAAAGCTTGAGGAGGTGTATGTCGGATGAACCTCGTAGCGCACGACATCATCATCCGCCCGCTGATCACCGAAAAGAGCAGCCGCCTTATGGAACTGAACAAGTACTCTTTCGAAGTTCATTTGTCCGCGAACAAAATACAGGTTCGCAAGGCGATCGAAGAGATATTCAAGGTGAAGGTAACGGCCGTTCATATGATGAACATTCACCCGAAGCCGAAGAGAATGGGCGCGTTCATCGGAAAGACCCGTTCATGGAAAAAAGCGATAGTCAGCCTCGCTCCGGGAGAGCGTATCGACTTCTTCGAAGGCGCGAGCATTTAGCGGGAAGGAGAAAGGAAACCAATGGCGATCAAGAAATTCAACCCCTATACTCCGGGCCGCAGGTTCATGACCGTTCAGAAGAACGACGATCTTACCAAAAAGGATCCAGAGCGCTCTCTTCTCGAGCCTCTCCATAAGAAGGGCGGCAGGAACAATCGCGGCAGAATCACCATGCGCCACAGAGGCGGCGGCGCGAAGAGACTCTACAGAGTCATCGACTTCAAGAGGAACAAGCTCAACGTCCCCGGGAAGGTCGCCGCGATCGAGTACGATCCGAACCGGAACGCAAGGATCGCGCTCATTCACTACCTTGACGGCGACAAGCGGTATATCATCGCCCCCAAGGACCTGAACGTCGGCGACAAGATCGTCGCGGGCCCCGAGTCGGACATCCGCCCGGGCAATGCGCTGAAGCTGAAGGACATCCCGGTGGGAACCACCGTGCACAACCTCGAGCTCGAACCCGGCAGGGGAGGGAAACTCGTTCGCGCCGCCGGAACTTCGGCGCAGCTCATGGCGAAGGAAGGCAAGTACGCGTACCTGCGCATGCCGAGCGGAGAGCTCCGCCTCATCCTTCAGGAGTGCATGGCGACGATAGGCCAGGTCGGTAACGAAGACTTCGAGAACGTGTCCTACGGCAAGGCCGGGAAGACCCGTTGGCTGGGAAGACGTCCAATGGTTCGCGGTATGGTGATGAACCCTGTGGACCACCCCATGGGCGGCGGCGAAGGCAAGAGCAAGTCGCACAAGCATCCCGTCTCCCCCTGGGGAACGCCCGCAAAAGGATACCGCACCCGGAAGAAGAAGCCGTCCGATAAGATGATCGTTCGGCGCCGGTACGAGAAGTAAGGAGGGACACTGAATGGCTCGTTCCAGAAAGAAGGGGCCCTATGTGGATCAGAAGCTGCTCCGGAAGATCGAAGATATGAACGAAGGAACAGCGAAGAAGGTCATGAAGACCTGGTCCCGAAGATCGACGATCGTTCCCGCCATGATTGGCCATACGATCGCGGTGCACAACGGACGGATCCACATACCCATCTACATCAGCGAAAATATGGTCGGACACAAGCTTGGCGAATTCGCCCCCACCCGCAAGTTCGGAGGACACGCGGGTCAGGAGCGTTCCTCAAGGGTTCGGTGAGGAGGTAATGGTGATGGAAGCTAAAGCCGTTGCCAGACAGGTACGGGTTTCTCCCATAAAAGTACGGCGGGTGCTCAGCCTTATCCGCGGCAAGAAAGTAGGAGAGGCGCTTGTCGCTCTCCGCTACAGCCCGCAGAAGTCGGCGAAACTCGTCAGCAAAGTGTTGCAGAGCGCAGTGGCCAATGCGGAACACAACTTCGGCATGGACACCGACAAACTGCGTATAGTAGCAGCTACGGCGGATCAGGGGCCCGTGATGAAGCGTTTTCGTCCGGTCTCCATGGGTAGGGCGCACCCCTACCGCCATCGTACGAGTCATGTGACTGTGATAGTCGCGGAACGGTAAGGAGGGGGAACTCGTGGGACAGAAAGTTCACCCAATCGGATTCCGACTGGGAGTCGCCAGTGAGTGGGAATCCAAGTGGTTTGCCAGCGGCAAGGAGTACGCGAAGAATCTTCACGAGGACATCGCGCTTCGGAAGTTCATCGCGAAGAAGTGGGAGAATGCGGGAATCTCCCGTATCGAGATAGAGCGCGTCGGGCACGTCATCCGCTTCACTGTTTGGACCTCCCGGCCCGGTGTAGTCATCGGACGGGGCGGCGCCGAGATTCAGGTCATGAAAGACGAGCTTCAGGCGAAGACCGGCGCGAAGATCATGATCAACGTGCAGGAGATCAAGAATCCGGACGTCGAGTCGCAGCTTGTCGCAGTGGGCGTCGCGTCCGCGCTCGAGCGGAGAGTTTCCTTCCGCCGTGCGATGAAGCAGTCCATCTTCCGCGCCATGAAAGGCGGAGCGAAGGGGATCAAGATATCCTGCGCCGGACGTCTGGGCGGAGCGGAAATCGCCCGGACCGAGTGGTACAACGAAGGACGTCTGCCTCTTTCGACGATCCGCGCCGACATCGACTACGGCTTCGCGGAAGCGAAGACCATGTACGGCGTTATCGGCGTGAAGGTCTGGATCTTCCGGGACAAGGAGAACGAGCGCCCCGCACAGGCGCCCCGACAGGGCCGCGGCCCTCGTCAGGACCGTTCCCGCGGAGATCGCGCCCCGGAGTCTCCCCGGGGAAGGGGGTAACGCGCGATGTTGATGCCCAGCAGAGTCAAGTATAGAAAGCCTTTCCGCCGTCCCCTCAAGGGGAAGGCGAAGGGAGGAACCTACGTCGCCTTCGGCGAGTACGGCCTCCAGACGCTCGACTGCGCCTGGATCACCGCGCGCCAGATAGAGGCCACGCGTGTCGCCATCTCCCGTAAGATGAAGAAGGGCGGCAAAATATGGATCCGGATCTTCCCCGATCATCCGTTCACCAAGAAACCTTTGGAGACGAGAATGGGAAAGGGAAAGGGCGCTCCGGAGTTCTGGGTGGCTCCTGTCAAGCGCGGCAGAATCCTTTTTGAAATCGCGGGTGTTCCCAGAGAAATCGTGGAAGAAGCATTCCGCACCGCATCCCACAAGCTGCCCGTCAAGGTGCGTCTTGTGGCTCGGGAAGGTTTTGGTGGTGAATGAACATGGAGAGCAAGAATTTGCGCGACCTGACACTCGATGAACTGAACGAGAAGCATAAACAGTACAAGGAAGAGCTGTTCAACCTGCGTTTCCAGAACGCTATCGGACAGTTGAAGAATACGAGCAGAATCAAGGATGTACGCAAGACGATCGCGAGAGTGCTGACGATCGTCCGCGAGAAGCAGATGGCCGGCGATCAGTCCGCCGGAAGGAGGTAGCCCCGAATGGAAGAGCGGAAACCTCACCGCAAGATCCGGACAGGTACGGTCGTCAGCGACAAGATGGAAAAGACCGTCGTGGTTCGGGTGGAGCGGTTTGAAAAACACCCCCTCTACGGGAAGAGAATCGTCAAGGCGAGCAAGTATACCGCGCACGACGAGAAGAATGAATGCCGGATGGGGGATCTCGTGACAATCGGCGAGACTCGCCCTCTCAGCAAGATGAAGCGCTGGACGCTTCTGGAGATTGTACGCAAGGCGCCCGTCTTCGACGAGGCCGCGGAGAACGGCGGGGAGGCGTAAGTCATGATTCAGCTGACTACAGTGCTCAACGTCGCCGACAATTCCGGAGCGAAAAAACTTTTCTGCATCCAGGTGCTCGGCGGGAGCAAGCGCAAATGGGGAACCATCGGCGACGTGATCGTCGCCTCGGTTCGTGAAGCGATTCCGAACAGCAACGTCGCAAAAGGATCCGTCGTCAAGGCGGTCATCGTGAGGACAAAAAAGGAAATACGCCGTGCAGACGGCTCGTACGTCCGTTTCGACGACAACGCTGCGGTGATCATCGATAACAACGGCGACCCCAAGGGTACCCGTATTTTCGGGCCTGTGGGCAGGGAGCTGAGGGCGAAAAAGTACATGCGCATCCTCTCCCTCGCGCCCGAAGTCGTATGACGGAGGATAACGGATAATGAGCAAGATGAGACTGAAAAAAGGCGACCGGGTTCGTGTGATCTCCGGAAAGGATGCAGGCAAAGAAGGAAAAGTTCTTCGCTGCATTCGCGACAGGGACCTTCTGGTCATCGAAGGAGTGAACGTGGTATCGAAGCACGTGAAACCTTCCCAGAAGAACCCCCAGTCGGGCATCGTCAAGCAGGAAGCCCCGATATACGCCAGCAAGGTCATGCTCGTATGCCCCTCCTGCGGCGCCGCAACGCGCGTCGGTCGCGGCTATCTCGAGAACGGGAACAAGGTTCGTATGTGCAAGGCCTGCGGCGAGATCGTGGACCAGGTGTAAGGAGGTAAGCGTGAATGGCCCCTCGGCTGCTTGAGAAATATTCAAATGACGTCTCGCCGAAACTGGCGAAGGAGTTCAGCTATAAAAACGTGATGGAAATTCCACGGCTGAAAAAGGTCGTTGTGAACATCGGTGTGGGCGACGCGAAGCTCGACATCAAGTTCATGGACTCCGCGATCGCGGAGCTCGGAGCGATCACGGGACAGCGCCCTCTTTTGAAGAGGGCGAAGAAATCGGTGGCCGGCTTCAAGGTCCGCCAGGGAATGCCCGTAGCGTGCACCGTCACGCTGCGCGGAGAGCGTATGTGGGAGTTCCTCGATCGTCTTCTCTCCCTGGCGCTTCCCAGCATCAAGGACTTTCAGGGCGTCTCCCGCCGCGGTTTCGACGGAAGAGGCAACTACAATCTCGGTCTCAAGGAGCAGCTTATCTTTCCCGAGATCAGTTACGACAAGGTCATCCGTCCCCGTGGCATGAACGTCTCGCTTGTAACAACGGCGAAGACGGATGAGGAAGCCCAGGCTCTTCTCCGCGAGCTGGGAATGCCGTTCACCCGGTAGGAAGGGGGAGTCGAAAATGGCGAGAAAGGCAATAAAGCATAAAGCGGCGCAACCCCCGAAGTTCGCGGTGCGAAAGTATAACAGATGTCCGCTCTGCGGCCGTGTTCATGCGTTTATGAGAAGGTTCAACATGTGCCGCTGCTGTTTCAGGAAGCTTGCTCGCGAAGGGAAAATTCCCGGCGTCGTCAAGTCGAGCTGGTAGTCGAGTGGACTGAAGGGGGTCACTAGGAATGTACGTTACCGATCCGATAGCGGATATGCTCACTCGCGTCAGGAACGCAAACATGGTGTATCATGAGAGCGTCGACGTGCCGATGAGCAAGTTGAAGATGGAAATCGCCCGCATCCTCAAGGAAACCGGGTATATTAAGAATTTCAAGGTAGTCAACGACCCGAAGAAGGCCTACAGCTCCATCAGACTGTTCCTCTCCTACGGACCGAACCGGGAGAGGGTCATCCAAGGGTTGCGGCGTATCAGCAAACCGGGCAGAAGAATCTACGTTGGACACGCCGACCTTCCAAAGGTCATGGGCGGTCTCGGCATCGCCGTCATCTCCACACCGAAGGGCCTCAAAACCGACACGGAAGCCGGAACCCTCGGCCTCGGCGGCGAAGTCCTCTGCTACGTGTGGTAAGGAAGAGGTGGAGTAGATGTCTCGAATCGGACGCAAGCCAATTCCGGTTCCCTCCGGAACGACCGTTGCCCTCGAAGGCGGCGCCGTCGTTGTGAAGGGACCGAAAGGGCGGCTCGAAACGCCCATGGTTCCAGGGATCGACGTCGCCGTAGAAGGCGGCATCATCATCGTCACCCGGCAGAACGAACAGAAACAGACGAAAGCGTTCCACGGAATGATCCGTGCGCTTGTCGCCAACATGGTCACCGGCGTCAGCGCAGGTTTCAAGAAGGATCTTGAAATCGTCGGCGTCGGCTACCGTGCGCAGATGCAGGGAAAAAAGCTCATCCTCAACCTCGGCTACTCGAATCCGGTGGAGTTCGAAGCTCCCGAAGGCATCGAGTTGGCCGTGGACGGACCGACGAAGCTTTCGGTCAAGGGGATCGACAAACAGGCGGTAGGGCAGGTCTCCGCGATCATTCGCGGGTTCCGTCCGCCCGAGCCGTATCAGGGCAAGGGAATCCGGTACGCCGGCGAGCATATTATTCGCAAGGCCGGAAAGACCGGAGCGAAGTAATTCGAGGTGAATGGACATGAAAACTAAAACCAGAAGCATATTGCGTGAGATTCGGCATGCCCGGCTTCGGAAAACCCTCTCCGGTACGGTGGAAAAACCGAGAATGGCTGTGTTTCATAGCTTGAAGCACATCTACGTTCAGTTTATCGACGACGAGAGGGGACACACTCTCGCGGCGGCTTCCACCCTCGATCCCGCACTCCGGGGAACTCTTACCGGAACATGCAACATCGAGACGGCGAAGATCATCGGAAAAATAGCCGCCGAGCGCGCCCTCGCGAAAGGCATCACCACGGTTGTTTTCGACAGGGGCGGCCACATGTTCCACGGAAAAGTCAAGGCCCTGGCCGATGCAGCCCGTGAAGCCGGACTGAAGTTCTAACTGGGAGGCGCATGCGATGATTAAAAAGAAGTTGGATGCCAAGGGGATGGAGCTCACCGAGCGCGTAGTCGCCATCAACCGCGTGAGCAAAGTCGTCAAGGGCGGAAAAAGGTTCAAGTTCAGCGTCCTCGTCGTCGTCGGCGACGGAGACCGCTATGTAGGCGTCGGCATGGGGAAGGCCAAGGAAATTTCCGAGGCCGTCCGCAAAGGAATCGACAAGGCGGGGAAGAATCTTCTCGAAATCAAGAAGATCGGCAACACCATTCCCCATCCCATCGTCGGCGGCTTTGGCGCAGCCGAGGTGCTCCTCAAGCCGGCGGCTCCCGGAACCGGCGTTATCGCGGGCGGAGTGGTCCGCGCCATCATGGAGCTCGGCGGCGTGAAAGACGTCGTGAGCAAGGTGATCGGCCGCACCTCGAACCCCATCAACGTCGCCTGGGCAACCATGCAGGCTGTCGAAGAGATGCGGACGCCCGACGAGATCCTGCGGCTCAGGGGTAAAAAGACCCTCGACGCCGCGGCGGAATAGGAGGGACTCGCAATGGCCAAATTGCGGATTACCTGGAAGAAGAGCGGCATCGGCAAGCCGGAAGTGCAGAAGCGCACCGTCCGCGCGCTTGGGCTGAGAAAGCTCAACCACACAGTAGAACACAACGATACGCCCCAGATTCGCGGCATGGTGAACAAAGTCAGCCATCTGGTCGAGTGCGTCGTCGTTGAAGACTAGGAGGAACGCGCCATGAGTTTGCATGAACTGCGCCCGGCGCCCGGGTCGAAGACGAAAGGCAAGCGCCTCGGACAGGGAATCGGAAGCGGCACCGGCAAGACCGCGGGCAAAGG
>LVBO01000257.1 GCA_001604435.1 Synergistales bacterium Syner_01 | reverse complement strand
GCGGAGGTCCACTCCCCCGTCTTGCGGAAATGCGGGACCACGCAGCCGCAGTTGTTCCAGTCACGGGCGTCTTCCGGTTCGTACCCGGCCTGGAGCAGCATCTGCGCGCCCGCATGGTCGTTGTGGATCGCGGGGAAGCCCATTCCCGTGGAGACGAGCTTCGAGACCGCCATCAGGAAGTCGTCCGGACAGTCGGAGGAGACGCGCACGCTCAAGCCGGGCTGATGCGTCTTCACTCCCTCCGTAGCCTTCAGGCAGATGTAGGAGAGCTCGTTCGTCCCGTCGCTTCCGTCCCGCTTCCGCCCGCCGACGGTGAGATTCTGGAACTGGTTGTACCCGGCGAAGTAGTTCGCCGTGTTGGAGGAGATCGTCCAGACCCACTCCGAGAACTTGATCCAGAGGCACTCCACAAGTTCGAGCGCCCGCTCCGGCGTCAGACGCCCGGCCTCGACGTCGGCCGCGTAATACGGGTACATGTACTGGTCGAATCGCCCCGGATTCAGCGCCAGCGGGTTTTCGGAGAGGATCGCGCCGAGCTGGACGAACCAGACGAACTGGCAGGCCTCGGCGAATGTCCGTGGAGGTTCCGCGGGAACGCGGGCGCAATTCCCGGCGATCTCCAGCAGCTCGCCGCGCCGTACGGGGTCGTTTTCATTCTCCGCGAGCTTCAAGGCCTCCTCGGAGTAGCGCTCCGCAAGACGCATGATCCCGTCGCAGGCGATGACGACGGACTGGTAGAAATCGCGTTTCTCCAGATTCTCGAGCGAGTCGGGCTTCGTCGCGGCGAGATGCGCCGCCGCCTCGTCGCGGATTCTTCGGTAGCCTTTCGGAAAGAGCACGTCCTGGTAGTCGGGGGTCACTTCCCCCACCGCCTGCCGCCACTTCGAGTCGTTGTCCAGTATGCCCGTGTCCACGAGCAGGCGCGCCGTATCCTCCGGCAGGCGCTTCAGGAACGCCTCTTCGAGGGACCTCCCCTTCCAGTACGGCCAGATCGCCGTCCGAGCGAACTCCCGCTGCTCCGCGGACATTCTGTAGGGATCCTGCGGGCGCGTATCGAAGGAGTCCATCTCGCGGTCCACCCACGTCCACGAGAATTCCGGCGTAAGAATCGCGGAGCGGCGGAATTCGCCGGAAACGCCGACGATCAGCTCGCCGGGAAAGATGATCGTCGGGAGCTTCCCGCACGCCGCCGCGAAGGCCTTCGCGCGCCGCACCGGCGTCGCCTCCCCTTCGGTCTCCTTGTGGGATTCCGTCCATATCGCCGCCCGAAGGCAGCTCACGGACGGCGTGCCGTGCACGTACTCCTGCCGCGCGCTCTCGGTGCGTTCACTGCTGCTCATGAAACAACTCCCCTTTCAGACATTCTCCTCCGGATAGAGGATAACCATCGCCAGCGCCGCGCACTCCCGCCCGGGATTGTGATAAGAGTGCGGCCTGTCCGCCCTGTACTTCATCGAATCCCCGCTTCTCAGCCGCCGTTCATCGCTTCCCGTCATGACGACGACCTCGCCTTCGAAGACGTGAACGTACTCCACCGTACCCGCGATATGCGGTTCGGAGGAGGAAAAAGCTCCCCTGTCCATCTCTATGGAGAGAAATTCGAAGCGATTCTTCCCGTCGAAGGGGAAAATGGGGTACACTCTGAACCTCCCGTTATCACCAAGAATCGGCGCCACCTGCTCTTTGGAAAAAGACTCCGTTTCCTGTTTCGGAGCGTCGGTGAGTTCGCTGAGAGGGATGCGCAATCCGTTGGCGATCTTCCAGACCGTCTGGAGCGTCGGACTCGACTCCCCGCGTTCCACCTGCCCCAGCATGCTCTTGCTCACGCCGGTGAGTGCCGAAACCCTGTCAAGGCTGAGCTTCCGCTCACCCCGCAGACGTTTCAGATTCTCAGCGACGATCTTTTCGAGACTCTCCACCGGCGTTTCCTCCAGTTCAAACGTTCTCTCTGTGCGTTATATTGCACAAAAAGAACGTTTTTGTCAAGCGTTTCTTCGGCGACCACGCTCCGCAGTCGAAAACAACTCTTTCTGCACACACGTGAGATGGCGGGAATCCATAACACAAAGATGATATTTCGTGCTACTATTGGATGCAGCTTCAAACACAATCTCATTGAAGGAGTGGATTCTTGTGTTTCGCAACAAAGTGCTGTTGTCGTTCTGCCTTCTGTTCTGCCTGCTCGCCCTTCCCGCATCCGCCGCGGAGACGACCGTGACCGACGTTCTCGGGCGTTCCGTGACCGTCCCCGGCGCGCCCGAGCGGATCATCGGCTCCGGCTCCGGAGCGCTCCGCCTGATCGTCTACCTTCAGGCGCAGGACAGGGTGGTCGCCGTCGACTCCGCCGAACGGCGCGTCCCCGATTTCGCCGTCCTCGTCTCGGCGCGCCCGTACTCCATCGCGAACCCGCAGTTCCAGGACATGCCTGTCTTCGGCGAGTTCCGCGGGATGGACAACCCGGAGCTGATCGCCGGGCTTTCGCCGCAGCCGCAGGTGATCTTCAAAGTCTCTCCGCTCTCGGGGCCGCACCCCGATCAGCTTACGGCCAAAACCGGCATCCCGGTGGTGGGGCTTGAGTACGGCAATCTCACCGACAAGAAGGACGACTTCTACGCCACGCTCCGCACCATGGGGCAGATCCTCGGCAAGAGCGAACGGGCGGAGGAGATCGTCGCCTTCTTCGAGCGCCACCTCGCCGAACTCTCCCGCCGGACGACGGACATTCCCGACGACAAACGCCCCGAGTGCTACATCGGCGGCGTGGCCTCGCGCGGCGCGCACGGCTTCGTCTCCACGGAGCCGGGATACCCGCCCTTCCTTTATACGAACGCGAAAAACGTCGCAGCGCTCCCCGGCGAGAAGACGTCCGCCGTCGCTCAAGTTTCCAAGGAGAAGCTGCTCGAATGGGATCCCGAAATCATCTTCGTCGACTTGAGCACCACGACCGCGGGCGAACAGGCCAACTCGCTCTACCAGTTGAAGAACGACCCCGCGCTCTCCTCCCTCACCGCCGTGCGCGAGGGCAAAATCTGGGGGGTGTTGCCCTACAACTCGTACACGCTGAACTACGGCTCCGTGCTCGCCAACGGCTATTTCGTCGGGAAGACGCTCTACCCCGACCGCTTCGAGGACATCGACCCGGCGGCGACGGCCGACGAGATCTTCACCTTTCTCGTGGGGCAGCCGGTATTTTCGAGGATGAACGAGGGATTCTCGGGGCGCGCGTTCTCGAAGATCGCACTCGGAGAGTAGCGCCGTGCACCTTGAAGGAGGCGACGTCTCTCCCGCCTACGAACTTCACGTCCGGCGCAAGGGACTCTTCCTCGTCGGACTCGCCGTTGTCTGCGCGCTGATGGCCGTTTTCTCCATTTCGAGGGGGGCGGTTTCCATCCCCCCTCTCGACGTGGTCCGCACGCTCCTCGGCGGCGGAGAGGCGAAGTGGCGCATCATCGTGCTCAACATCCGCCTTCCGCAGACGCTCGCCGCGCTGCTGGCGGGCGGCGGGCTCTCCCTCGCGGGGGCGGCCATGCAGTCGGTGCTGCGCAACCCGCTCGGCTCGCCCTTCACACTGGGAATCTCGAACGCGGCGGCCTTCGGCGCGGCCTTCTCCATCATCGTGCTGGGTACGGGGAGCATGCAGAGCAGCGCGGTGAACGCCGTCACCATCGTCAATCCGTGGCTCACCACCGGGTCGGCTTTCGCCGCCGCCCTCCTCTGCATGGGGGTGGTGCTCGTGATCACCTCGGTCACGAGAGGGACGCCGGACGTGATGATCCTCGCAGGAGTCGCTCTCAGCTCGCTCTTCACGGCGGGGACGATGTTTTTGCAGTATTTCGCGGACGACAGCCAGCTCGCCGCGACGGTCTTCTGGACCTTCGGCGACGTCTCGCGCGCGTCGTGGCGCGACATCCCGCTGATGGGGGGGATGCTGCTGGGGGCGTTCTGCCTCTTCTTTCTGAGGCGTTTCGACCTCAACGCCATCGACTGCGGCGACGAGACCGCCCTCTCTCTGGGAGTCTCCGCGCCGCGCATCCGCATCGAAACGATGGTGGTCTCATCGCTCCTCGCGGCGGTGATGGTGGCCCTGCTCGGCGTGATCGGCTTCGTCGGGCTGGTCTGCCCGCACATGCTCCGCCGCTTTCTCGGGTCGGACCACCGGTTCCTCATCCCCGGCTCGGTACTGATGGGGGGACTGCTCCTCCTGGCTGCGGACACGGGGGCGCGCCTCGCCTTCGCGCCGCGCACGCTCCCCGTGTCGGTCTTCACGGCCTTTCTGGGCGCCCCTGTCTTCCTCGCGCTCATCGCACGGAGGAAGCGGGCATGATCCTCTCGGTGAACGGCATCTCCTTCGCCTACAGGGGAGTGCCCGTATTGGACGGCGTCACCTTCTCGCTCGCCGAGGGGGAGATGGTCGCGCTCCTCGGCCCGAACGGGACGGGAAAGACGACGCTGCTGCGGACGATCAACGGCATCCTCCGCCCCAAAGGGGGGGCGGTCATCATCGAATCGAGGGATGCGTTCGCCTGTTCTCCGCGCGAACGCGCGAGGTTCTTCGGCTACGTTCCGCAACGGGGCGAAGCCGTGCGCCTGACGGTCTTCGACGCCGTGCTGCTCGGCCGCCGCCCGCACCTCGGATGGACGGTGGAGCGGCGCGACCTGCAGAAGGTCGAATCGGTCCTCGAAACGCTCTCGCTCGAAAAATTCGCCCTCCGCTACCTCGACGAACTCAGCGGGGGCGAGTTCCAAAAGGTGCTCCTCGCCCGCGCGCTTGTCCAGGAGCCTCGCGTGCTCCTGCTCGACGAGCCGACGAGCAGCCTCGACCTGAAGAACCAGCTCGACATGCTCGCCACGCTGCAACGGGTCGTCCGGGGACACAACGTCTCCGCCCTGCTGAGCCTGCACGACTTGAACACCGCGTTCCGTTTCGCCGACCGCCTGCTCTTCCTGAAGGACGGCGTCATCCGGGGTTCCTGCGCGCCGGCGGACGCACCCGAGGCGCTGATCCGCGAAGTCTACGGCGTCCCCGTCGATATCGTCTCCCACAAGGGGATTCCGATGATCGTGCCGTCATAAGATCATGAAGAAGGGGAGAGCGACGCGCACTCGACGCATCGATCTCCCCTTCTTGAATTCCTGAACGCTTCTCTTCAGTACGAGGCCTCGTTGAGCAGCCAGTATGTTTTGCTTCCCTTGAGATATGGATTCCCTCCGGCGTAATCGACGGCGCGCCCGCCGTCCTTGTTCCGCATCGTCGCGTCCGCCCCGGCTTCCAGTAGCGCGGCCACCACTTCGGGGTTCCGGGTGTGAAGCGCCCCGAACATCAGCGCGGTCCAGTCGCGCGGTCCCTTCATGTTCACGTCCGCCCCGGCCTCGACGAGCGCGACGA
>LVBO01000256.1 GCA_001604435.1 Synergistales bacterium Syner_01 | reverse complement strand
GACTGGAACAACTGCGGCTGCGTGGTCCCGCATTTCCGCAAGACGGGGGAGTGGACCTCCGCCGTGAACGTGAACTTCGGCGCGGCCATGGAGTACGCCCTTAATCGAGGGAAGAGCCGCCTCACCGGAGAGCCGATGGGCCTCCCAGAAAAAGCGCCGCAAGAGTTCTCCTCCTTCCGCGAGGTCGCGGACGCCTTCCTCCGGCAGCTCGCCCATCTCGTGGAGCACGCCGTCGTCGGCACTCTGACGGCGCAGAAGCTGCACATGGAGATGGTCCCCAGGCCCTTCCTCTCGACCTGCGTGGACGGCTGCATGCGGAAGGGGAAAGACCTCTCGAAGGGGGGCGCGGTGTACAACGTCGGCCCCGTCCTCACCGGCATCGGCCTCGGCGTGGTCGCCAACTCCCTCGCCGCGGTGAAGAAGCTGGTCTTCGACGAGAAGGTCTGCACCATGAAGGAGCTGTGCGCCGCGCTCGACGCCGACTGGGAGGGATACGACGACCTGCGGGAGCGCGCCCTCGCGGCGCCGAAGTACGGCAACGACGACGACGAGGTCGATTCGCTGGCGCGGGAGATCTCCGACTTCTACTACAGGACGACCAGAAGCCATAGAGATGTCTTCGGTTCGCCCTTCAATTCCGCCTTCATGGGAATCTCCAACTACGTTCCCACCGGAAAGGTGATCGGCGCGCTTCCCTGCGGGAGGAGGGCGCGGGCGCCGCTCTCGGAGGGAGTCTCCCCGTTCGCGGGGACGGACGTCTCCACCCCGCTTGCGGCCATGCGTTCGGCGGCCAAGGTGAACCACGACGTCCAGACCGGCGGGACGCTGCTCAACCTGCGGCTGAACAAGGAGATCGTCTCCACGCCGAGAGGCCTGCGCAACCTCGGGGCGATGATACGCGCCTACTTCTCGCTGGGGGCCTTCCACGTCCAGTTCAACACCATTTCCACCGAGGAGCTGCGCGCGGCGCAGGCGCGCCCCGAGGAGTACCGCGACCTTCTGGTGCGCGTGGCGGGGTACAGCACGCAGTTCGTGAACCTCTCCCGCGAGATGCAGGAGGCGATCATCGCCAGGACGGAACATGCGACTTTCTGAAGTCCGTCCCGAGGACGATACGATCTGCGTCTCGCAGATGCAGCACTTCTCCGTGAACGACGGAGAGGGCATTCGGAGCACGGTCTTTCTCTCCGGCTGCCCTCTCCGCTGCCGATGGTGCTGCAACCCGGAGACATGGACGCCGACGCCGAAGAGCGGGCGTCTTCCGGGGGGGAAGGAGGAGACCTTCGGGCGTTTCCTCACCGTCGACGAGGTGATGAAGGAGCTTGCACGGCACACGATTTTCTATCGGGAGTCGGGGGGCGGGGTCACCTGGTCGGGCGGGGAACCGTTCTTCTTTCCGGGGAACCTCCGGGCGCTTGTCCGGGCCTGCGAGGACAGGGGAATCCCGCAGGCCGTCGAGACGACCTGCCACTTCGACTGGGACGAGTGCGCCGACATCGTCGGGCGGCTCGATTTCGTCTTCGCCGACATCAAGCACATGGACGGCGGCGTCGCGCGCTTCGTCCGCGAACACTTTCGTAGGCCGAAGATCGAGCTGCTTCCGTACCACGACTTCGGGCGGATGAAGTACAGGATGCTCGGCATGGAGTCGTTCTGGACGGATTTCGAGACCCCCTCGAAGGAACGGGTCGCCTCTTTGGAAGCTCTGATCCGTTCCGAAGGGGTGGAACCGGTCGGCTACAGATAGAAAAAATCCCGGGCTGTCCGCGACGCCTTCACGCTGACGGCCCGGGCGCATGCTGTTGCTTCACTATTTCCGCGGAAGCGTCGCTCTTCTCAGTCGGAGAAGGACTGCATCAGATAGCTGTTGGAGGCCTGCGACATAAAGAAGCTGGCCTGGCGAAGATCCCTCCCTTTCGGGCGGTTCGGCGAGTCGTCGTAGTGATCGAACTTGTCGCTCACCACCCAACGCGTGATTCCGTTCGAGTCGTAGTCGCCGTTCCACACTCCTCCGTCGTCTCCCTCCGCATAGAAGTAAAAGTAGGTATTGTCCGTGTTGATGTCGGGTTCGGTTGTTCTTCCCGGGGCGATTCGCCACCATCCTCTGGTGATCCATCGTCCGCTGCTCGTGCGATAGTTGAGGGCGACGGTGATAGCTTCGTACGAGTTGTTTTTCAGTACGAGCCTGATTCCTGCCTCTGCGGAAGGGGGAGGCGGCATCGCGAGGAGCATCAGTACCGGCAGAATCGTCAGGAGGAGTATTTCAGCCGCCTTCACGAGCGATCGATCTCTTGTCTTCGGCATTCTCCATCACCCTTTCCCGTATTGAAGATGAATATGTTCCCTTGAACGACGATCAATCGTGCGAAAAAGAAAAACAACCGGATGAAAAAATAAAACGATGAATAGAATGTTGAATTAGCGTTGAATTCAGTATAGCATGTTTTCCTGTTTTTTCCAGAGAAAAAAACGGAGATTCGGCGCAGCCCTCTTCCGGTTTCCCGACGTCGCTTCTTTGCTGTTCCCCCCTGACGAACCTATTCCATCGAAAAATATCGGTGTCGTTTCTTTGACATTATCCAACAAGATTTTATAAGTTGTTCTTTTTTCTCGCCTTATAAATTGAAAAGTTTCGGGAGATTGACCAGAACATTTTTCGAGTGTAAAATTTTTATGTTAGGTTTTATTCCAAGGAGGGGTTTATTCATGGCACGAAGCGGTATCGACGGGTTCTTTATGGTAAGCGAGCGCGGCAGCACGTACGGCAGGGAAATCCTCGCCGGGCTCACGACATTCATGACGATGGCGTATATTCTTATCATCCATCCGAATTGGATGGCCGCGGCAGGGATGGATCACGGCGCTTCCGTCGTCGTTACGGCGCTCATGTCCGGCATTTTTTCGTTGCTCATGGGGATGTACGCGAAGCTTCCGTTCGCCCTTGCCCCGGCTATGGGAGGCAACGCCTTTTTCGCGTTCACGCTCGTCAAGGGGGGGATCGTTCCGTGGGAGGTGGGCATGGGAATGGTCTTCGTATCAGGTATCGTCTTCGTGCTGCTGACGGTCTTCGGCATACGGGAGCTCATAGTCCGGCTTGTTCCGAAGTCGATCAAGTTCGCCATCGGCGCGGCGGTGGGTATGTTCATCGCCTATCTCGGGATGCGCGACGCGGGGCTCGTCGCCTTTACCGACACGGGGGTGCGCCTCGGCGGTCTCGGCGATCCGAAAGCGCTTCTCGCGCTCGTCGGTCTTTTCATCACCGGCGCCCTCTTGGCGCGCAAGACGCCCGGCGGTATCCTTCTGGGTATCCTCTTCACGGCCGCCATAGGCATTCCGATGGGGATCACCAAGCTGCCGGAGGCTTTTTTCGCGATGCCCGCCTCCATCGAGCCCATCGCGTTCAAGCTGGACATCCTCGGCGCGTTGAAGATCGAGTACATCCCTTTCATGTTCACCTTCTTCACGGGCGATTTCTTCTCCACGCTCGGCACGGTACTGGGGGTTTCTCAGAAGGCGGGACTGCTCGACAAGGACGGCAATCTTCCGGAGATCGGCAAGCCGTTCCTGGTCGATGCGGTCGGTACCGTGGTCGGCGCGGCGTTCGGCTCGACGACCATCACCACCTACATCGAATCGGCCTCCGGCGTCGAGGCGGGCGGGAGGACGGGGCTCACGGCGATCACCACGTCTCTCTGCTTCTTCCTCGCGCTTTTCCTCGTTCCCGTGGCGACCTGTATCCCGAGTCAGGCCACAGCTCCGGCGCTGATCATCATCGGTCTCATGATGATGCCCGGCGTACGGAACATCGTCTTCGAAGACTTCACGGAGTCTTTCCCCGCGTTCATGACCATTCTTATCACCGCCTACACGGCGAGCATCGCCAACGGAATCGGCTCGGGCATCATTTTCTACACGGCCATGAAGGTTCTTTCCGGCAGGGCGAAGGAAGTGCACTGGGGAACCTACATCCTCTGCGTTCCCCTGATCGTCTACTTCCTGGGACTGCGGTAGGGCGCCGGAGATGAAAATCGAGCCGAAGGAGCGCCGCGCGCTCGTCGACGCGGCGCTCGGGCGGATCCCCTGCGACCTCGTCGTACGGAACGTCAAGATGCTCAATGTCTTCACCGGAGAAGTCTACGGGGCGGAAGTCGGCGTGAAGGACGGCTTCATCGCATGCGTGAGCGCCGATCCCGACGGCGAAGGGCTCTCTTTTTCGATAGAGGGCGTTGAAGAGTACGATGGACGGGGAGAGTATCTTATTCCCGGCTTCATCGATGCGCACGTCCACATCGAAAGCAGCATGGTGACCCCGATGAACATGGCGGCGGCAGTCGTGCCGCAAGGAACGACCACCATCATCACCGACCCCCACGAGGTTGCGAACGTCGGCGGCGTGGAGGCGGTGCGCTACATGGCCGAGGCGTCGAAAGGTCTGCCGCTGCGCGTGTATATCCTCGCTCCCTCCTGCGTTCCCGCCGTCGTCGGACTGGAACATGCGGGGGCCGTCTTCGGCCCGGAGGAGATGGAGGAGCTGCTGAACATCGAAGGCGTGCCGGGTATCGCCGAGATTATGGATTACGAGGGCGTTCTGGGGCATTCGGAGCGGATGGAGAGGATTCTCGACATCGGACGTGGAAGAGGGGTCTTTCTTCAGGGGCACGCCCCGTTTCTCTCCGGCAGACGGCTGAACGGTTATCTCGCTTCCGGAATAGAGAGCGACCACGAATCGAGAACGGCTCCGGAGGCTCGGGAGAAGTTGCGTCTGGGAATGTTCGTCGACGCCCGCGAAGGCTCGGTCACGACGAACGTCGAGACGCTCGTCGGCGCGGTGAAGGACTTTTCTTTTCTGACGAACTTGACGCTGTGCACGGACGATAGGGAGCCGGAGGATCTCGTTTCGCAGGGGCATATGAATTACGTAGTCGCACGCGCGGCGAAGGCCGGACTTTCTCCTGCGCAGGCGATCGTATGCGGTACGCTGAACGTCGCGCGCGAACTGGGAATACGCAACCTGGGGGCGGTGGCGCCGGGGTGGGTCGCCGATCTGCAGATCGTGCCCGATCCGGCGGCGCCGAAACCGAGCGCGGTCTTCTTCGGAGGGCGGCTCGTCGCGGAACGCGGTCGTCTGCTGGTCTCTTTGCCGGAGCGTGCCTTCGACGTCGAGCGGAGGAACACGGTGAATGTCCGTATACCCTCCGCCGAAGAGCTGCGTATTTCTGCGAAGGGTGAATCCGCCCGGGTGCGGGTCGTGGTGTACGACTCTCCTCAGTCCGCATTTACGCGTATCGCTGTTGAAGATATCCCGGTGAAGGAGGGCTTCCTCGACATCTCCCACGACTCCGATCTTAAATATGCCGCGGTGCTGAACCGGTACGGCAGGGGAAATCTGGCGGTGGCGCTGGTACGCGCCTTCGGCTCGCGGGAAGGCGCGGTCGCGAGCACGGTGGCGCACGATAGCCACAACCTCGCCGTCGTGTACGATACCCCTGAAAACGCGCTCGTCGCTATCTCGGCGCTTGCCGAGTCGGGAGGAGGACACTGTGCGGCGAAGGACGGGAAGGTAATCGGGCGCCTGCCTCTGCCGGTCTTCGGACTTCTTTCGACGTTGCCGTGCGAACCGCTGGTGAAGCAGGTGAACGTTATGAAGGCCGCCCTGCGTTCTCTGGGGGTGGAGACGAAAAATCCGGTGATGCGGATCGTCTCGCTCACGCTGCCTGTGATTCCGGAGGGGAAGGTTACGGATCTCGGCATCGTCGATGTGAACGCGCAGAAACTGGCGCCGCTGTTCGTCGAGGAGTAAGTTCCCGAGCGTCGAACGATCTCCTCCGAGGAATACTCTTCCCGGAGGAGGTCGTTCGACGTTCGGCTTCGTTCAGCGGGGCGCGAGGCGCATGGCCTCCAGGAAGCGAGGCTGGAACTCCGGAGCTGATTCGAGGCGGAGATGCCCCGCCGACTCCGCTATACGATGCACCCTCCGGCGGCCGCTCGCTCCGGCGCCGAGCATGCGGACGATGCCCATCCCCGCGCCGTTTCCCGCGGAGCGTATTTTGTCGCGGAGAAGGCCGCGCAGCACGCCCGTCTCCAGCAGCGATTCGTGCCGGATGGCGTTGCCGAAAGCTCCCGCAAGCACGCACTCGCCGATCTCCTCCCAGGCGACGCCGCAGTGCGACAGCAGCAGTTCGATCCCCGCCTGAACGGCTCCCTTCGCAAGCTGGAACTGCCGTACATCGCTCTGGTAGAGCGCCACATCTCCGGCCTCCGATTCGCAGAGGACGCAGCGCAGCTCCGCCCCCTCTCCATGAATGCGGCGGGCGAAGGGAGACGCCGGCCGAGCTTTCATAGCGCCGTCTTCGTTGAGCACGCCCTCCCGCAAAAGCAGCGCGACGGCATCGACAAGCCCGCTGCCGCAGAGACCCATGGCAGGCTTGTTGGTCACCGTGCGGCAGTAGGTCGTCCCTCCATCGGAGACGACGGCGCAGACCGCGCCGGGGAGCGCGGGCATCCCTTGGCGGACGCTCGCGCCTTCGAACGCGGGACCTGCGGCGGTGGAGCAGGCGACGATCCTCCCCCCGTGGATGAGCGCGATTTCGCCGTTCGTCCCGAAGTCGATGACCAGCCTCGTCAGCGCCTGAGTTTCCGAGAGGACGGCCGCTTCCGTGATTTCGTAGAGCAGCGCCGTCGTATCGCCGCCGACGAATCCGTCGATCAGGGGGAAGATGTGCACCGGCGTCTCCGGCGGCAGGAACGGGATTCCGAGTTCCTCCACGCTCAGGGGGGCGAAGCTTCGCGCCGGGAGCGCGAACGGGGCGCTTCCCAGCGTTTCCGGCGATATGCCCAGGAAGAGCAGCTCCATGACGCTGTTGCCGGCCACGGCGATTTCGCGGCAGTTGCGCACGTCGAGCCCGGCGTCCCCGGCGAGATTCGCCGCGAGCGCGCCGATGTGATTCCGCACGACGTCCGAAAGCTCCTGCAGCGCCTGTGGACTCTCCGATGCGCGGACGATCCTTGAGACGACGTCCGGCCCCCGGGAAGCCTGCGGATTTCTCGCCGACCCAGCGCCGAGAACGCGTCCATCGGGAACACCCGCGAGATAGCATGCGAGCGTGGTCGTCCCCAGGTCGATCGCCGCCGAAAATGCTCGGGACGACGCCTCTTCACCGAAAGCAAGCGGCGACGTAAGCGTTTGGACCGGCTTGGCGGTCACGCCGAGTCCGGAACATGCGCCGCAGCGGGTACAGATTTTCTTATTGCATCTGTATGTCATCGTTTTTCCCTTTCCGTGCATCCGAAGGAGAGCGGAGCGTCGGCTTGGTTTGCGGCTTCGCCTCCCCCCGCCCCTTGGTTCGGCGGCGTTCCCGCCATGATACCGGAAAAGAAGCGCGGACGGAAGGTCCCGGCGAGGACGGTACGAAAGACGAAGACGAAGCGCCCCCTTGATGGTATGATTTCCTCCGGTGACTCTCATTATTCTTGGAAAGGGTGTGTTGTTTTCATGCGACGCTTCATGTTGCTTTTCTCCCTGTGCGTTTCCCTGCTGCTGGGACTTCCCGACGCGGAGGCCGTCACGCTCTCCGTGACCGCTCCGTCGGAGAACTCCCGCATTCTCGCCCCCGGGCGCGACTTCTACGCGATCGTCTCCATTGACCGCGCGGGGAAAAACCCCGAGCAGGAACCCTTCAACGTCCGTTTCGAGCTGTACCGCGATGGGGTGCTCGCCCCGCTGCGCACGGTAACGAGCACGGTGGACGACGGAACGGGGTTGACGCCGTTGAACGCCATCATGACCAGCTATCCGCACGGATGGACTCCGGGAACCGCGTTGGACATTCTTGCTTCGCCGCCTCCCGACCTGGTGTATGACCCGGCTCGGACCGCTTCTTTTTACGAAGCGCCCATAAAGGCCGTGGTGACACGCCACTACGCAGCCGCGCTCATTCAGGGCGGCCATACGAAGTCTTTCGACACCAACTACGCGGCCATCTACACGCGCGATCTGGAGGAGGGCGCGTACACGCTCAAGGCGACGGCAGTCGGCGGAGCAGGCGTCGAGCTTGCCGCGGCGAGCGTTCCCCTGACGTTCGGCAGCGTGCCCGACAAGGTTATCTCTCGATTCTCTCCCGAAAAGCACATGGAGAATGTAACGGCCTTCGCGAAGAAGAACAACTCGCACATCTATACCGATCTGTTCCCCGGCTATTGGGACGCCTCGAAGCTTCCCCACGGCGGCATTCCGGGCACGCTCTTCTACGAGATCGTGCGGCGCTGGCGTCCGAACGATCTGCTGGAGTACATGAACGGCACGATCAGGGCTGTTGTGTACAATATTCACGGGACATCGACAACGCAATCCGTCGAACTCGGCGGGCTGGCCTATGCGGGCAGGCTCGGGTCCAATTCTGTCATCTGGTATCACTACGACATCGGGGAGGTCGTGCTCAGCTACAATCCCGGCAACGGCCAGGCGGCCTCGAAGGCGGGGACGATCGTCTCCTTCCCCGAGGGGAGACGGCTTATTTTTGTCCGTGCGGAAATTCGCGGCGACGGACAGAGTGAAATCGAGCCCTCCGACTACGTCTACTCCCCCGAGCTTGCCGACAAGACGGTGGACTGGAACGTGACCGACGGCGTCGCGGTGAAGCCGAAGCAGCTGCTCAGCCTCTTCGGCGTGGTGAAACCCATCCAGCCCGCCCTTGACGACGTGGTCGCCAACGACGACGGAACCTATACGATGAAAAACAGGATCGCGACGGTACGCTACACGCTGCTCGACGGTACGCGGGAGATACTCGTCTTCGACGCCAAGCGTGTCGAACTGACCCGAAACGGTATCAACACCAATCCGTCCATCTACGAATTCCGGCACGACATCCCGGTACCGGCGACCTTCAGCAAACCGTGGACGGTTCGCGTCGAGGCGTTCGACAGCCACGGAGCGCTCGTGCCGGGCACGGAGACGAGCTTTACGATCACTCCCTACTCGACCGGAGGCGGCGGTGGCGGTGGATGTTCGCTCGGCGCCGCGCCGTTCGCGCTGCTGTTGGTTCTGCCTCTCTTTGTTCTCGCAGCGAGGCGCAAGGACGTATAGAAAAACGAACCGCCGCGGAAAGCGGGCGGAGAGTTCTTGATATCGCATGCCGGAGGCGCTCCCTCCGGCATTTTTTCTTCCCTCCCGGTACATCCCCCGAAGCCCTTTGAATAACAGGAAAAATTACGAATGAAAAACGCTCGTTGACAGCGTCTGAAAAATATGATAACGTTTTCCTTGAAAAAGATTTCATTGCTGCAATAAATTTCATTTGGGCCATCCTTTATCCCTTCAGGATGAGAAAGGGGTGCGGCAGTGGTTTTTGAACACGAGCGTTTGCTTGCGAAGATCGCCAACATGCACTATATCGAAGACAGGTCGCAGACCGAGATCGCGTCGCTTCTCGGTCTGTCCAAGTCGAAGGTGTGCCGTATGCTTTCCGAGGCCAGAAGCAGCGGGGTGGTCCGGATATACATCAACGGGGCCTACTCGTGGTGTCCTGCGCTGGAGTCCGCGCTGGAGCGAAAGTACGGGCTCAGGGAGGCCTGCATCGTGGAGGTCGCCTCGGAGCAGGCTGTGAGCAGAACGCTCGGAGGCGCGGGCGCGCAGCTCGTGAAGCGTCTGATATCTCCTCGCGACATCCTTGGTATTTCATGGGGAAGAACGCTGCTCTCTCTGGTCTCCGATTTTCATCCGTCCACAATTTCCGGTCCGCAGGTAGTTCAGGTTGCGGGATGCCTCAATATGGGCGGAGAGGATATGCAGGCCCTCGAACTGCTGCGGAGGCTCGGCGAGTGTTTCGGTACGCAGCCTCTCGCGCTGTTCTGCCCGTCCATCGTCGTCAGTCCGCAAGTCAAGCGGGGGTTGCTGGAAGATCCAAAGATCTCCGGCGTTTTCGAGGCGGCGAAGCGGTGCACGATCATGCTTGCGGGCATCGGCGAGATCGGGGAGACGGCGACGCTGTTCCAGCAGGGGTATGTCGATCCGGAGTGGAGGAGCGCGCTTGCCGAATCCGGCGCAGTCGGCGATCTCTGTCTGAACTTCTACAACGCGGACGGCGAGGCGTGCTGTCCCGCGTTCCAGGATGTGACGATGACGGCCGTCACTTTGGAAGATTTGCGGAAGATCCCCTCCGTGGTCGCGGTCGCGGGAGGGCGCTCGAAAGTGGACGCGATACGTGGAGCGTTGAAGAGCGGTGTGCTGAACATTCTGGTAACGGACAAGAACACGGCGGAGGCCCTTCTCTGAGGGCCGGCCGTGTTCTTTTTTTCCCGAGGGCCGAAGAGGCCCGCGGCGTTTTCCGAGACGGTTTCTCCAGAGGATTCTTCGGGAAAGGGGGAGTACAGGGCGTTTCAGGATGAAGAGACGGCAAGGCGCAAGCCTGCGTTTGAAGTTGCTTGTCCCGGTCGATCCGGACCGGAAAAAACGATCGTTTGGTTCCATCATCATTTTTTAAGGAGGAAGTTGTCATGAAGAAAAATTTGGTTGTCGCAGGTCTCATGGCGTTGTCGCTCCTCGTGTCCGCTCTTCCGGGAGCGGCTTCGGAAGATGTGATCAAGATCGGATACGTCGGTGCTCTGACGGGCGATACCGCCGTCTGGGGACAGGCGGGTTTGTACGGTATGAAGATGACCGCCGACAAGGTGAACGCGGAGGGCGGCGTCCTCGGTAAGAAACTGGAGATCGTCGGGATGGACGGCAAGGGAAAACCGGAGGACTCTCTGAACGCCCTCGCAAGACTCTTCGATTCGGGCGTGATCGCGGTCGTCGGGACGAACTTTTCGAGCTGCAACATACCCATGGCTCCGGTGGCCACGTCGAGGAAGATTCCTCTTATCGCGACTGCGGCCTCCAATCCTCGGGTGACCGTCGACGAAACCGGAAAGCTGATGGAGTACAGCTTCCGCATCGGCTTCATCGATCCGTTCCAAGGGCGCGTGCTGGCGACGCTCGCCCGCGATGTCGTAAAGGCCGATAAGGCCGCCGTGCTTACCGATATCGCCTCCGACTATTCGCTCGGTCTCGCCTCTTTCTTCGAGGAGGAGTTCGTGAAGCTCGGCGGGAAGATCGTCGCTTCCGAGCAGGCCAGGGGCGGCGACAACGACTATCGCGCCCAGTTGAGCAAGATCAGAACCACGGAGCCCGACGTGCTGCTTGTTCCCTGGATCGACAAGGACGTTGCGCTGATCGCCCGTCAGGCTCGCGAACTGGGCATCAAGGCGGTCTTTCTCGGCGGCGACGGCTGGGACAACCAGGAGATGATCGAGATGGGCGGACGCGCGCTGGAAGGCGGCTACTACACGTCGCAGCCGTCGTTTGG
>LVBO01000255.1 GCA_001604435.1 Synergistales bacterium Syner_01 | reverse complement strand
CGTCACCACGCCCGAGCAGGATCTGAAGGAGATTCTGGGGTAGGAAGAGTCGAAGCTCCGAAAACACACAGGGGAGGCGCGAGCCTCCCCTGTTCTTGTGCTGCGGGGAGCGGAAGAGTGCTTCCGAACATTTTTAAAGGAAGCGACGGTAATTTGTTCATATTTTTCATGGAAAATCAGGAAAAAACATTAAAGGTCTTAAGTCCCTCCGGCGATAAATATAGGGAACCTCTTCCCTTTGGGAAGATGCACCTTGTGTACCTTCAGCGTCATCGTTTCCAAGGAGGGAATGTGCAATGCAAATTTTCAACAATATCCCCGCTCTGCTCACTCAAAACGCGCTTGGTATCTCCGAGAGCGAACTCCAAAAATCCATTCGCAGGCTCTCCTCCGGTCTCCGCATAAACAGCGGGGCGGACGATGCCGCTGGCCTGGGGATCAGCGAGAAGATGCGGGCGCAGATCAAAGGCTTGGACCAGGCGCTCCGGAACTCCCAGGACGGAATCTCGATGATTCAGACGGCGGAGGGGGCGCTGAGCGAAAGTCAGTCTCTTCTTCAACGCATGCGCGAACTTTCGGTACAGGCGGCGAACGATACGCTGACGTCGTCCGACAGGCAGCATATTCAGCGTGAAGTCGACCAGTTATTCGACGAACTTGAGCGTATTTCCTCAACGACCCAGTTCAACAAAAAGCGCATTCTCGACGGGAGCTACAATTTCCGGGGAACAGCGAGTTCCGATGATTTCTCCGTAGTGTCGCTTGCTTCGCCTCTTGCCTCCACGACGGAAGCGTCGGGAAACTATTCGCTTCGGATCAGCGCCAAGGCAGGGAAGGCTGAGGTGAAGAAGAGCAACCTCTTCAACGCAGTCAACGGAACAAGAACCTATCCGGAGGGAATCGTCTACGGGCAGCAGGATGCGACCAACATTCATTACGTGTCGGCGGTGAATATCGTCGAGGGGAACTACCGCCTTGAGAGCCGGGAGGTTCCTTTCGGAGGGACGGTTTTTCTTCAGGATACTACGCCTGTGACCAACCCTGCGGATTATGTAACTACGCACGGCATCGTTGATCTTGTCGCCCCGGGAATCAACGCGGAGGGGTATATGGTTCCCTACGGAGAATACCAGTTCCGGGCGACCGACACAGTTCCATTCATGGCGACTTACGACAGTCTGCCCGACGGCAGCGGAGTTGTAGCTTCGGTTTCCCCGCCGACTGGAGGGAGTTTTCAGAGCCTGTCTTCCTCGCCGCCGATCAACGGGCTTGACGGCTTGCGTGCCGTGAACGCCACAATGGAGTTCCTAGCGGATTCGGTTCCGGAGCCGCGAAAGGATTCCTTGCTTTGGAACACCGGGCCGGCTGCGGCAGCAGACAGCGATCTGATGAACAATGTTCTTCAGCCCCGGCCGGGCTTCGATCAAAATTCGTTTACCACGTTCGATGTATATAACGCTCCGCGCTGGCGTCTGGCCGATCTACAGTATGTCGACCGTGCAGGACACACAGAATATGCTCGATATACTATCAATATCGAGATAGATGGACAGTCTCTTGTGAGTGGAGACAATCTCGGCGACATCGAACAATTGAAGAATATTTTGAGTCCGGGAGGGGCTTGGAGCATCGAACCCGATGATATTGGCGAACATCGTGGACGCTTCAGCTATCCGGCCCAAAATATTGCGATAGTGATGGAATATGCTTCGGGAAACGTAAATGACGCAGCTCTCAGAAATCAAGCGTGGAATGCGTTGACATCTCGTTTGGGAAGTGATTTAGGCTTTCCTCCCGGTTCGGCTTTCACGGTTGTCGATGATGGTGCACGGCTTACGGCGACGATCGACCGAGGCGCGGCGGCTCCGGATCTGACGACGGGCACGCTTACCGCAAGAGATCGTATAAGTGTAACCGCCCGGTATGAAAATGTGGATATGAACGGTAATTATTTAATAGGCTCCCAGATATCGTCACAGTATATATTCGAGGGAATCGATAATTTCATCACATTCAGCGATCCGAACATTCCCTATGATGTGCTGGAATTTCCCTCTCTACGGACCGGGGGAGGCGCCTACCCCACTGCCCCGACGGCCGCCCCGACATGGCCGTGGAGTCATTCTTCCGGTTTTGATTTTGCAACGTACACATCCCCTGCGCACTTCGGAGGCGCCGATATCGTTCGATCGCAGGCGGCAGTTCAGGGATCGGAGAGGAGCGGACAGCCTGCTCTGACAGGAGACGCTCTCTATATATATCCAAGGATAGATTATGTCTTCAATAATATTCCCGACGACGCATCTTTCGGAGTCGGAGCGGGGGATATTGCCTTGCCACAGCTGATCCGAGCCTTAGAGTCGTATCAGGTGGGAGGTGTTTATTACGATCCAAGAATAGCTAGGGAAACCATATACCATAGTTTCCAGATCAACGGCGCGTTCCAGTCCGCGTCCAACGCCGTCGACTACAACTTCCGTTCCGTCGACCCTACATACAGCCACGAGGCTCGGGCGTTTTTCGGTTCCCAGACTTCTTCCTACTTCAACAACGCCGGAGAGCCCGACAGTTATTTCTCCGATATCGGGGTGTGGCCGCAGGAGCAGACCAACGCCAATCTGGCTTTTCGTTACAGAGGCACGGACGTTCTGGGCGACCGTATTTTCGACGTTATCGTCAGAGGATACGAGAACGATGGAACTGCCTTTGAATACGAGAGGGACGATCTGGCGGTGACGCCGGGTGTCCGACTGGAGATCGCCGATCCTGGCGGAAGCGGCATCGGGACGGTGAATTTCGATTCCTTCGTGATGAACTGGGGAGCCCTGACAATAGGCGACGCCTTCGTCGTCAACGTGGCGGCCGCCGCGCATGCCAGTCCCGACAATACGCCTACAGGAGTCGCCGGGACCGGACTTTCGAATTTTGCCTGGGGTACCGACGTCATTCAGACCGCCGGTCATCCTCTCTTCGACAACAGGATGGGAGCTTCTTCCGAATACCGTTTCCTGGACGGAGCGGTGAGCGGCGCGACACTGGAACTTCAGGGACTCTTCGTCCATCCTGTCGATGGGGCGGACGAAGATCTAGGGATTCAGCGGCGGGGGTTTGAGATAGAAATAGATTCCGTCGGCTTTCGGCCACCTCAGGACGTAGGCAATCCACTCCGCAGGACCACGACGGATCCGGACGCCTTTGTAGGCCCGGTCGACGAAGGCCGCTGGATCCTGGCGGAAGTGAACTATACAGGGGCGAGCAGGCCCGTTGCTTCAGCGGTGTTGTCGAGTTACTACTTTGATGCGCTTGCGCAAACGAGAAATGAAACCTTGGGCGTTTCGGATTTTGTTCGAGAAATTCAGTACAACGAGGAACAGGAGTGGAACGGCTCGCTCCTCTTCGACGTGATCAAAACGCCCGGCGGAGCGGTCGCCTTCAGAATTCAGGGGCACCTCTACGACGGGAACGGCAACTACCGCTATGCCGAGCACGAGGAATATTACCTGAACCCCGGCGAGAACAGCGACGTGACGCTCTTTGGCGGAGACGCCTTCGAGGGACTGCATTCCGCTTCTCCGTTTCCGGGGGTCACCTTCGATTTGCTTGAGCTGGGGGCGGATACAAGCAACTTCTCAGTGGGCGACCGCTTCGTGTTGACGCTTTCGGCGGATGCGCGGGAAGCGGGAGAGACCGTCAGTTCGTGGGACGAGCTGAATCTCTTCGGAGATGGGCTCGGGACCGGATATCCGCTGACATGGCGGTTCCGCGACGGGATTCTCGATGAAAACACGCTCGATCTGCGTCTCTTCCAGGTGGACAGCAGGCCGATGACTCCCAACGGGACGGATGTTCGCAGCAATGATGTTAAGGACGGACTCTTTACCATATCTGCCGGGGAATATCACGGCGGTACGGAGAGAGGTGATTTCGAGCAGGATTCGGCGACGCCGCGTACGGTGAAAGAGGCCGCGGTGTTCGGCGTGGTGGAGGCAAAGGGCTTCGACGCCCGTCCAGCGCACTACTATACCAAACTGAAGGATATTGGGGCTTTTTACGACTCGTCGGGAAGGTTCTTCCTTGATCCTCCGTCGGTCGTTCAGATTCTTCAAGGCGAAAACGAAACGCAAATCGTTCTCTCCGGCGAGATGGAGATGAAGGATTTGATCGAGACGCTGAACAGATCGCTGTACAGTCTGGCGGACGATACGCTGAGGCATATGATGTCGCAGCATGACAAGGCGCACTTTGCGGACTGGATCAATTGGGAACGTCACGCAGGCTCTCTGCAAACCGTTCCCGGAACGTTCGTGCTTCGTTCGGCCTTTGCAGGAAAAGAGGGGGAGTACCGCTTCATTGGAAACGACGGCGTGATCGAGGCGCTGAATTTGACGGTCATTCAGAAATCGGAGGAGAATGTCTACAGTATCTCTTCATCGGATGCTCACAGCGGAAAGATGGTCGCGTCGGCGACGGTAAGATCCGGCGAAAAGAACGGGGATCTCCTCCCCGGAGAGGCCGCAGTACAGTTCGGCGCTATGTCGGGAATGAGTAGCGTTCAATTCAATCATCGGACTGGGCAGTTTGAAATCGGTATGGTAAAGGGTACGTATGAACGTTATGTTCATTTGCTTTCCGACTCGTTGACCCTGCAGACGGGCTCGAATCAGGGGGAGGATTTGTCGATAAGGATACGGGATATGAGCGCAAGGGGATTGGGGCTCGTGCCTCCTCCTCCCTCAGTTCAGACGAGAGATATGGCGTCGTCGACGCTCTCGCGGGTCGACGCGGCGATCAACCGCGTGTCCGCCGAGCGCGCGCGCCTCGGGGCGTACCAGAACCGTCTTGAGCACACTGTCAGCAACCTGACGGTGGCCTCCTCGAATCTTTCGGCTTCGGAGAGCCGTATCCGCGACCTCGATATGGCCAAGGAGATGATGAACTTCACCCGCCTCAATATCCTGATGCAGGCGGGGACGTCGATGCTTTCCCAAGCGAACCAGCTGCCGGAGAATGTGTTGCGGCTGCTGAAGTAGTTTATCAGTCGGAGAAAACACACAGGGGAGGCGCGAGCCTCCCCTCTTCGTATCTATATCCTCTAGTTGTACGCCAGGCGGATCTCCGGGGTGGCGAGCGTCGGGGCGATCAGCTCCTGCCACATCGCTGAATTCCACGTCCCCAGCGTCTCGTGGATGGTGAAGTATTTTTCCGGGATCGGGTGCGTGCCCACGATCACCGGAAGACCGAAGGCCGTGTCGATGTAGCGGCGGAAGTAGTCGATCCGGGGACAGGGCGGATAGCCCACGAGCATCCCCGTGGCGAGGTGGATGACCGTCGCGCCGTTCTTCTTCATCTCGGCGGGGGCGTACTCGATGTTGCCGCCGGGACAGCCGTCGCAGGTGGTGTATCCGACGAGTTCCACCTCTCCTTCCTTGTAGATGCTGAACGCGCCCTCCCTGTTGCGCAAGGAGCGCAGGCACTTCCCCCCCGCGCACGTGTGGTAGCGGTTACAGATGAAAATACCTATCCGGACGATATCGCTGCTCATGAAAACGCCTCCTCGAATCGAAATTGCGGCCTCGCGGCCTGCTTGTTGATATCTGTTCTCATTACTATAAACCTCCCACGCCGATTTGCAAGGCCGTTCGTTTCCGTCCTACGTGGTCATGTCGTCGGCGTAGTTGAACTGACGTTTGCAGATCTCTTTCGCTGTTTCTATGAACGCCCTGGCCGCGTACGACACATAACCGTCCTTGTTGTATGCGACGACGTGTTCTCTCTTCGCGTCGACATCCTCCATGCGGTAGTACGTCGAGCGCCATTTCGCCGGGGTGTTCCGTTGCTGGGTGGCCGTGATAAAACCGACGCCCACTCCTCCGGTGATGAACGATTGTATGGTGTTGCTGCTTCTGCTCTCGAAGACCACTTTCGGTTCGAACCCGGCCTGTCGGAAAAACGTGTCCGTGATGGCGCGGAACCTGTGCCCGTTTTTCATCAGCACGAACTCGTCGTCCTTGAACCAGGAAAGTTTGACGGAGCCGAACCGTCCCGGCCCGGCCGGGGCTTTTTCCGCGACGGGGTGGGCGGAGGGCGCGGCAAGAAAAATTTCCTCGAAGAACAGGTGTTCGAACATCGTCTCGTCCGAGTTCGAAGGGGCAGTGAGGATGGCGAAGTCGAGTTTTCCCGTCGCAAGTCTGCGTTCGAGCGCCGATGAAAAGTCCTCGACGATGCTCAGCTTGATATTGGGGTACTGTTTTTTGAATTGCAGCAGCATGTTGGAGAAATACAGCTGCCCGTTGTACTGCGAGATTCCGAGCACGATGCGTCCTTCCCGCAGATCCTGTACGTCCGCCATCTTTTTCTTGATCTGTTCGCTCAACACGAGTATTTTTTTCGCGTCCTCCACGAAAAGTTCTCCCGCCCGTGTAAGCGACGTCTCGTTGCTTCTGCGGACGAAAAGTTTCGCGCCAAGTTCTTCCTCCAGGCGCTGAATCACCTGGCTGAGGGCCGGTTGGCTGATATACAGCTTCTTGGCCGATTTCGAAAAACTCCCCGTCTCGGCGATGCTCAGAACGTATTCGATATTGCGGAGTTGCATGGATGTTTCTCTCCTTCTCGCGGCTCTTCGCGCCGCTTCATTGAAGATCGTTATGGGGGGTATTGAATAAGCAAATTTTACATTTTTGCGGCAAAGCGTAAAATACCGTTCAAGAAATCTTCGGGCGATTTTTGCGCCCGTCGGTATGATGAATCTCCCCCGTCATGCCGCAGCGCCTGCGACGGCTTCGATCTTCGTGGCGATGTATTTGATAGATTGTACCATCCATTACTTGTTCCGAGGCCGCTCCGAGCTGTTCGAACGGCGAAAAGCGGAGGCGCGGATTCTTTTCGGGGGCCCGTTCCCCCGAAATACACAATCGAAGGAGGAGAAAACTGTGAAAAGAGGCATTTGTTTTGCGATACTGTTGGCCGTCCTGTCGCTCTCGGGCATCGCCGGAGTTTTCGGCGGAATCGCCGAGGCTGCCGGGAAGATCGAGAGCGCGAAGGACTCTTTGCTGTGGGGAGTCAACGCGGAGGCGTCGTCGCTCGACCCCGCCACGAGCAAGGACACCGTCACCCACATGATGATGTACCAGATGTACGACGCGCTCGTCAAAGAGGAGCCGAAGGACTATTCCAAGCTCGTCCCCGGCCTCGCCGAACGCTGGGAGTTCAACGACGACGCCACGGAGATCACCTTCCATCTGAGAAGCGGCGTTAAGTTTCACAACGGCGACGTCATGACCGCGGACGACGTCTTCTTCTCTCTTCAACGTTCCCTTGAATCCAGCTATTCGAGCGGCATCAGCGAAGCCATAGCGCGTTTCGAGAAAGTGGACGACTTGACCGTGAAGTGCGTCCTGAAATACGCCTATAGCCCGATACTCGACGTTCTCACCAACATGACCTACGGCATCGTCAGCAAGAGGGCCGTGGAAGAGGCGAAGGCGGCGGGCGTCGATTTCGCGCGGAATCCCTGCGGAACGGGCGCCTACAGGATGAAGGAGTGGCGGAGCGGCGACGCGCTTATTCTCGAACGTTTCGACGACCACTACGGCGGCCCCGCGTATATCAAGAATTTGACCTACAAGCTCGTTCCGGACGCTTCCTCCGGCGCGATCGCCCTCGAAGACGGCACGCTCGACTGCTACTACATCGTCGCGAACACCGACAAGGAATACCTCGAAAGCCTCGACAACGTCGCCTCGGTGGAGTGCCCCGGTGTGGGGCTGCATCACATCACGTTCAACGTCGCGAAGGGCGTCTTCTCCGACAAGCGCATCCGTCAGGCCGCGGCCTACGCGCTCAACAGAGACGATATCGTTATCGGCGGGGCGGAAGGGTTCGCGCGAGTGGCGAACTGCCTGGTTCCCACATCCGTTTTCGGGTATCTCGACGATTTCGAGTGGTACCCTCAGGATCTCGCGAAGGCGAAGGCGCTGCTCGCCGAGGCGGGGTACCCCGACGGTTTCGACGTGGTGTTCAGCATGCAGGGGAGCGCGACGTACATGAAGCCCGCCGAGGTCGTCCAGGACCAGCTTCGGAAGATCGGTATCAACGTTATCTTCGATAAGATGGAGCGGGCGGCCTATCTCGAGGACGTCGGCGGAAAGAGGAATTTCGTTGCCAGCTTGCGCATGATCAACGCCACGGTGCGCGACGCGGACAGTCCGCTCACCAGGAGATTCCACAGCAGCATGCTCGGCGGCGGGAACAATTACTCCGGGTATTCGAATCCCGAGGTCGACGGTCTGATCGAAAGCGCCAGAAAGAGCCCCGACGCCGAGGAGCGGTTGCGGCTCTACCGGCGGATCTTCGAGATTCTGAAAGAGGACGTTCCGCTCATCCCGATCTACACCGATACGATTCATATGTTCTTCAACGCGAAGCTGAAGAATTTCTATCCTCACCCCGTCTACAGATACACAGTCCACGACATGTATTTCGAGGAATAAAACGAAACCGCGATCCGGCATCCAAAAGACAGGGCCGCGGGGAGATCTCTTCTCCGCGGCCCGTCTCCGTGCAAGGAGGGTACTCGATGTTCAGGTATATTGTCAAACGGCTTCTTATGATTTTCCCGGTCATCCTGGGAGTGACGTTCCTCATTTTCAGCATCATGAATCTGACGCCGGGGGATCCGGCGATCATGATCCTCGGCGAAGGGGCCCGGCCGGAGCAGTACGAGGCGCTGCGGGAGGAGATGGGGCTCAACGATCCGTTCCTGGTCCGGTACGCCCGGTATGTCGGTGACGCGGCTCGGGGTGATTTCGGGCGCTCCTACAGGACGAACATCCCCGTTTTTCAGGAGATAGCGACACGCGTCCCCTACACGCTCAATCTGGCCGTGACCAGCACGCTGATAGCGATCGTTCTCGGGCTGCCCATAGGCGTCCTGTCGGCGGTGAGGCAGTACACCATCGTCGACAACGTCACGCTGGGGGCGTCTCTTCTGCTGACTTCGATGCCGGCGTTCTGGTTCGCGATGATGCTCATCCTGCTCTTCTCGCTGAAACTGCGCCTGCTTCCTTCGCTCGGCGTCGACAGCTGGCGCCATCTCATCCTTCCGGCCATCGCGACGTCGGCGCACACCATGGCGTCGCTGCTCCGGATGACCCGTTCCACCATGCTCGAAGTCATCCGTCAGGACTACATCAGGACGGCGAGGGCGAAAGGCGCCAAGGAGAGCCGGGTGATATTCGGGCACGCCCTCAGAAACGCGCTGCTTCCGGTGGTCACCATCATCGGCGTGAACTTCGGAATCGCGCTCGGCGGGGCCATCGTCGTGGAGCAGGTATTCGCGATTCCCGGACTGGGACAGCTCATGATCAACGCCATACGAGCGAAGGATACGCCGATGGTCATCGCGGCGGTTCTGTTCGCGGCGATCATCGCGAGCGTCGTCAACCTTGTCGTGGATATTGTCTACGTGTATATCGACCCCAGGTTGAAATCGAAGTATGTGACGCGCAAAGCGAAGAAGGTGACGGTATGACGACGGGAAGCGGGACGGCCGCCGTCGGAAGAGTCGCGGCCGCGAAGAAGATTCGTCAATACAAGAAGAAAAGTCAGATGCGGACGATATGGCTTCGCCTGAAAAAGAACAGGTTGGCCATGCTGGGCCTCGTCCTTTTCGCGGCGATGGCGATAGTGGTGCTTTCGGCCGATCTGTTCATGGATTACGAGGAGGACGCCGTCGCGCAGAACCTCTCCATGCGCTTCCGTCCCCCTTCGGGAGAACATCTTCTGGGGACCGATCAGTTCGGGCGCGACGTGCTCGCCCGCGTGATCTACGGAGGGAGGATATCGCTTTTCGTGGGCATGGCGACTATCTGCGTCTCGCTGACCGCCGGAGCAATCATAGGAGCGTCGGCCGCCTACTACGGCGGAAGAGTGGACAACATCCTGATGCGGATCATGGACGTTTTCCTCGCGGTGCCGAACATTCTGATGGCCATCACGCTGGTCGCGGCCCTGGGCACGAGCCTCTTCAACCTGGTTCTCGCGATGGGCATCTCGCAGATACCGAGGATGTCGCGGATCGTGCGCTCCTCCGTGCTCGGCATCATCGGCCAGGAGTACATCGAGGCCGCGAGAGCCTGCGGCACCGGCGACGCGCGCATCATCTTCAGACATATTCTGCCGAATGCCATGGGACCGATCCTCGTGCAGGCGACCCAGACAGTGGCGCGGTCGGTCATCACCATCGCCTCCCTGAGTTTCATCGGGCTGGGTATATCGGAACCGACGCCGGAGTGGGGATCGATGCTCTCCGAGGCCAAGGGACAGCTACGCTACCGCCCCTACCTCGCCGTCGCCCCCGGCGTCGCCATCGTGATGGCCGTCATGTCGCTCACTCTTCTCGGCGACGGTCTTCGGGACGCGATGGACCCGCGACTGAAGAACTGACGACGGACGCGTCCGGAGGGAGAACGATCATGACGGAAAAACTTTTGGAAATCAAAGATCTTCATGTGATGTACAGGACCGACGACGACGAGATATACGCTCTGAACGGGGTCGATCTGTCCGTCGAGGCGGGAACGACACTCGGGCTGGTGGGCGAGACCGGAGCGGGCAAGACAACGGCGGCGCTGAGCGTCATGCGCCTGCTGCCCGACAAGGTCGGGATCGTCAAGAAAGGGGAGATTTTTCTGGAGGGCAGAAGTCTGATGCGGCTTACCGAAGCGGATATGCGTCTGCTCCGCGGGAACGACGTCTCCATGATCTTCCAGGATCCCATGACCAGCCTCAACCCGATCCACACCGTCGGCGACCAGATCGCCGAGGTGCTGAAGCTGCACTACTCGGATCTGGGCGGAGACGCCATCGAGGCGAAGGTGGACGAGATGATGGGGATGGTGGGCATTCCGGCGGAGCGCAAGGGAGAGTACCCGCACCAGTTCTCCGGGGGGATGAAGCAGCGGATCGTCATCGCCATCGCGTTGGCGTGCAACCCCAAGCTCCTGCTGGCCGACGAGCCGACCACAGCGCTCGACGTCACCATTCAGGCGCAGGTGTTGAAGATGATGGACGAACTGAAACGGAAGTTCGGAACCTCCATGATCCTGATTACGCACGACCTGGGAGTGGTCGCGCAGATCTGCGACCGCGTGGCCATCATGTACGCGGGGGAGATCATCGAACTGGGAACGGTGGAGGATATTTTCGAAGGAGAGCGGCATCACCCTTATACGGTAGGGCTCTTCGGCTCCATTCCGGATATGACGAAAAAGACCCGACGGCTCAGCCCGATAGAAGGGCTGATGCCGGATCCCACGTCGCCGCCGTCGGGGTGCGGATTCGTCGAACGCTGTCCGCGCCGTATGGAGATATGCTTCGGAGCGTCTCCGGAGGCCGCCGTCCGGGGGACGCACTCGGTACGATGCCATCTGTTCGCGCATCCGGGGAAGGAGGCGACGACTCGATGAGCGTTCCGTTGATTCGAACGAAGAACCTCAAAAAGTACTTCCCCGTGGGCGGAGGACTGCTTCACGCCGTGGACGACGTCGACATCTCCATCGGCAAGGGGGAGACGCTGGGCATGGTAGGCGAGTCGGGGTGCGGAAAATCCACGCTGGGAAGGCTGCTGCTCAGGCTCGTCGAACCGACGGGCGGCGAGATCCTGTTCAAGGGGGAGAACATCCTCGGGTACGGACCGGGAAAGATGAAGGAGCTTCGTAAGGAGATGCAGATCATCTTCCAGGATCCCTTCGCCTCGCTCAACCCCAGGATGACCGTAAGCGAGATCATCGCCGAGCCCATCAAGGTGACGGGGACGATAACGAACCAGGAAGAGCTGCTGGAGCGCGTGTTCGATCTGATGGAGATCGTGGGCCTCGCCGAGAGATTTGTGAACACGTATCCGCACGAACTCGACGGAGGACGGAGGCAGCGAATCGGAGTGGCCCGGGCGCTCGCGCTCAACCCGGAGTTCATCGTCTGCGACGAGCCGGTTTCCGCTCTCGACGTCTCCATCCAGGCCCAGATTCTCAATCTGATGATGGACCTTCAGGACGAAATGGGGCTGACCTACCTCTTCATAACCCATGATATGAGCGTCGTGAAACACATCAGCGACAACATCGCGGTCATGTACCTCGGCCAGTGCGTGGAACGGGCCCCGGCGGACGAACTCTTCGAGCATCCGAGCCATCCGTACACGAAGGCGCTCCTGGACGCGATTCCCGTTCCTTCGCTGAAGAACCGGAAGAAGCTCGACGTGATCCAGGGCGAAGTGACCAGTCCTATCGATCCCAAACCGTGGTGTCGTTTCGCTCCGCGATGCCCCATGGCGGCCCCGGAATGCCTGCTCCTCCCCCCGGAACTGATGGAGATCGGCGCCGACCATTTCGTCTCGTGCGTGCTGTTCCGGTAGCGAACGGCATGCAACGCCTCTGGAAAAGGAGAGAACACGAATGAGGACTTTTCAACTGATCGATGTAGCCGCCGCCGGCCCTTACGAGGGCGGGGTCCAGTACGGGAGGCTGGCGGAGGAGAAAATCAGGGCGGGAGTGAACGACTACCGCGCGCTCTTCGCCGAAACCGGCGGCATGAGCTGGGAGCGGATAAAAGAGACCGCTCTCTCGTATATGCCCGTCGTCGAGGACGCCTACCCCGAACTCGCGGAGGAGGCGCGCGGAATCGCCGACGGGGCGGGCCTGGGGCTCGACGAGGTGATGGTGCTGAACTGCCGGTACGAGATCACCAAATTCCCCCGCCCCAACGAATGCACTTCCTTCGCCGTGCTTCCGGAGGTCGGCGAAGGAGGTCGGACTTACATCGGACAAAACTGGGACTACCGCGCGGGCATTCTGGACAACGTGGTGATTCTGCGAATGAGAGAGCCCGGCGGCGCCTGGATCATCGGACTGGCGGAGGCCGGGCAGGTGATGCGGAACGGATTCAACAGCGGCGGCGTCGGCCTGTGTGCCAACAACCTCCAGTCGGTGGACGACAGCCGGGGTGTCGGCGTCCCCGTGACGTTCCTCAGAAGAAAGGCGCTCTCCTGCCGATCGTTCGACGAGGCCGCGAAGCTGCTGCGCGAAGCGAAGCGGAGCGTCTCCTGCAATTTCATGCTGGCGTCCGCCGACGGTCGCGCCCTCGATTTCGAAGCTCACCCCGGCGGAGTCGACGTACTCGAACCTGTGGACGGAATTCTCACGCATGCGAACCACTTCGTCCGCTATCCCGAGAGAAACGCCCTCGAAACGAGCCCGAGAGGGGACCGACTCAGGGAGCTTTTGGAAAAGCGCCGGGGCCGGATCGACGTTTCGTATATCGAACAGTGTCTCGGAGATCATGAAAACTATCCGAAGGCGCTCTGCCGGCATCCGTCCGACGTCTCTATGCCTCTAGGAAGACGCGGCATCACGGTCGCCGGAGTCGTCTACGATTTCGGGAACGGCGTTGCCCACATCTGCGCCGGTCCTCCGTGCGAGGGGGAGTTCGTCGCCGTCGAAGCGCCGGGGAAAACCGGTTTTCACAAATAGCGAAGAGTCGAAGAACGAGTCCCGGACGCGAGCGCCGGGAGAAAGGGGCGTACGCAGCCTATGAGAACGTTTCAGCTTGTTTTAATAGAGGGTGCGACGCCCTATGAAAGGGGCGTCCAGTACGGACGGCAGGCGAAGGAAAAAATACGGTCGGGCGTCGAGGGGTACAGGAGGTTTTTCGCCCGAACGGGCGGCAGAAGCTGGGAGAGCATGACGAACTACGCGCTCTCCTGCGTGCCTCTCATCGACGGCCTCATGCCGGAGCTGCTTGAAGAGGCCAGGGGGATAGCGGACGGAGCGGAAGTCTCGTTCGAGGAATTGATGATCTTGAACTGCCGGTACGAAATCACGAAATTTCCCCGCGAACAGGAGTGCACCACGTGCGCTGTTCTGCCCGAGGCCTCCCGAGGAGGAAACACCCTTCTTGTGAAGAATTGGGACTACCGCGCCGGAATTCTGGACAACATCGTCGTTCTGCATATCAAGGAGCCCGACGGGACGCAGGTCGTCGGGCTCACCGAAGCGGGACAGCTCATACGCGAGGGATTCAACTCCCACGGAGTGGGCTTATGCAATAACGCGCTCCAGTCGGTGGACGACACGGAGGGAACGGGAATCCCGGTGACCTTTCTCAGGAGAAAAATCTTCTCCTGCAGAAGTTTCGAGGAGGCAAAGCAACTTCTTCTGACAACGAAGCGCAGCGTCTCCAACAATATGTTGCTTGCCTCGAAAGACGGGAGAGCCGTCGATATAGAGGCGCATCCGAACGGATGCGATATACTGGAACCGAAGGACGGGATACTGACCCATGCGAACCACTTCGTGGCGAATCCCCGGCGCAACGCGCTGGAGGAGAGTCCGAGGGGAGACAGACTTAAGCGGCTTCTCCGGAAACGACGGGGCGACCTCGACGTCGACTCTATAAAAATGTGCATGTGCGATCACGAGAACTATCCGAAGGCGATATGCCGCCATCCTTCGGAGGTGGATATTCCCCTCGATCATCGGGGCATCACCGTCGCCTGCATGATCGTCGATTTCGGCGAAAACGCCGCCCACATTTGCCAGGGCCCTCCCTGCGAAGGGGAGTTCGTGAAGTACTCGATGCAGTGAAGGGCTCCGTCGGAGGGAGGACGCCGGTCATGAAAATAACGGAAATGTTCGAATCCGCGCCCGTACCGAAGGCCGTGACGGCGCTCGCGGTACCGGCGATACTGAGCCAGCTTGTGACCATGATCTACAATCTGGCGGACATCTTCTTCGTTGGACAGACCGGGAACCCCGACATGGTCGCGGCGGTTTCCCTGAGTTTCCCCGCCTTCATGACGCTCACCGTGCTCGGCAATCTCTTCGGCGTCGGCGGAGGAAGCCTGATCTCCCGTATGCTCGGTACGAAGCGGCCGCGCGAGGCGAAGATGGCGGCCGCGTTCAGCTTCTGGGGGTGTCTCCTCGCGGCGCTCCTCCTGTCGCTTTGCGTCTTCTTTTTCATGGAACCGCTGCTCGCGCTGCTCGGCGCGGGCGAGGCCACCGTCGGCTTCGCCCGCGAGTATCTCTTCTGGATCGTCGTGATCGGGGGCGTCCCCACGGCCGCGTCGCTTGTTCTGGGGCATCTGCTGCGAAGCGAAGGCGAGGCGGGGCAGGCCGGAATCGGCGTCGGGCTGGGCGGTCTGCTGAACATCGTCCTCGATCCCGTGTTCATCTTCCTCCTCCGCCTCGGCGTCGAAGGAGCGGCCATCGCCACGATGCTCTCCAACGTCGTCGTCGTCGGTTATTATCTGTTCATACTGAAACAGATCGCTGAGACGACGGCGCTCTCCATCCGGGCGCGCGACATCTCTCTCGACCGGAGCATCGTCCGTCCCGTCTTCGTCGTCGGTCTGCCCGCGGCCCTTCAAATGTTGCTGGCGGTCGTCTCCAACGGAACGATCAACAAGCTGGCATCCGGATACGGCAATATACCTGTCGCGGCCTTCGGTATTGTCAAGAAGATCGACATGATCCCGATGAAATTCTCCCGAGGTCTCTCACAGGGCATCCTCCCGCTGGTCGCGTACAACTACGCATCGAAGGATTTCAAACGCATGGGGGCCGTGAGCCGTTTCGCGCGCTTCGTCTCCTTCGCTTTCGCCTTCCTCTGTATCGCAGCCTTCGAATTGTTCGCGCCCGCCATCATGTGGCTCTTCATCCGAAACAACGAGACTATCGCCCTCGGAACCGATTTCCTCCGCATCGCGTGCCTCGCCACGCCCTTCATGGGAATCAACTCGTTGATGAACACCACCTTCCAGGCCATGGGAAGGGGGAAGGAGTCGCTTCTCCTCTCCGTCTGCCGTCAAGGGTTGATCAACATCCCTCTGCTCTTCGTCATGAACGTTCTCTTCGGAATGTACGGCGTTATCTGGACGCAGCCTCTGGCGGACGTTCTCTCCCTCTCCGTCGCGTTTCTTCTTTATCGCGGACTCATCAAGCGGCTTCACCTCGAAAGCGCCGCGGCGAACTGATTTCGAGCGCGCGACGAAAAGGCGCCCTTTCTCTCCGCAGGAGAACCCATGTCTCCGAATGCGGCGCTTCCTTCGTTCGGAAACGCTTCTTGCGGTATTCTGGAATACGAATTATAATCTCACCAAGAGGAATTTATTTTATTCCCTATTCGATTCGAAAGGGTGAGTGTTCTTCATGAAGGGTTTCAACAATCTTCTCATGTCCCGCTTCGGCCCCGCGATCACGGGGGGCGTCGTGGGCGCGCTTGCGGCGCTGCTGGTCTACTTCGGCAATCCGGGGAACATGGGCATCTGCGTGGCGTGCTTCACGCGCGACATCGCGGGGGCCCTCGGTCTGCACAGAGCGGGCGTGGTGCAGTACCTCCGTCCGGAGATTCCCGGCTTCATTCTGGGTTCGTTCCTCGCCGCCTTCCTGGCGAAGGAGTATCGTCCGCGTTCCGGTTCCTCCCCCATCGTCCGCTTCTTCCTCGGCTTCTTCGCGATGATCGGGGCGCTCATCTTCCTCGGCTGCCCGTGGAGAGCGTACGCTCGTCTCGCGGGCGGCGACTGGAACGCGCTCGCGGGCATCGGCGGACTGATCGTCGGCATCGGCATCGGCATCGTCTTCCTGTGGCGGGGGTTCAGCCTGGGCAAGGCGGACAAGTCCCCCAAGTGGGCGGGGGCCGTCATGCCGCTCGCCGCGCTCGCGCTGCTTGCCCTTCTTTTCTTCAGGCCGCTCTTCGGGCCGGAAGGAACCGGACCGGTCTTCTTCTCCGCATCCGGACCGGGCGCCGCGGTGGCACCCGTTGCGATCGCCCTCGGCGCGGGGCTGCTCATCGGCTGGATGGCGCAGAAGAGCCGCTTCTGCACCGTGGGCGCAATCCGCGATCTGATCATGGTGAAGGACGCGCACCTCTTCAACGGCGTAGTAGCGTTCGTGGTCGTCGCCTTCGCGGTGAACTACGCGCTCGGGATGTTCAAGCCGGGTTTTGAAAGCC
>LVBO01000254.1 GCA_001604435.1 Synergistales bacterium Syner_01 | reverse complement strand
GGGGACCTGCTTCACTAGCACAGCAACGCGCACTCGACGCACCTCCCGAAAAAATAAACATGAAATAAGAAGATATGCTACCACTAAATTTTCATAAAGCAAGACGATTGTATTGTTTATATAATGATAAAAAGTGCATATAAAATAGGACTTATTTATTGAAAACCCTTCTTCTGTAAGGAGAGTAAAGGACGCAACTGATTCCGGATGCTCGCTTCACGCGGGAGTCTTTGGATGTGAGAAAAGGGCGGGCCGCTTCGCGGAAATGAAGCGCAAGGAGCACTGCTTCCGTTGCCGACAGTGGAGAGAGGTCGGTCGCGCAATGGTATACTCGAACCGCTCTCTCTCTATGCATTGTGCATGGGGTATGGTTATTTTCTTTCGATATGCATCTTACGCTCACAGGAGGGCACGGCGATGGTGGATGGCGGTGTATGCCGGATTCCGGCAGTGGATCTTATAACCTTTTGCGGTGTTGTTGCCGAAGATGTGCTCTCTCCGCACGGCGCCCTGCTTCTCTCAAGGGACGCCGACTTCGCGGCGCTTTCTCCTTCAAAACGGAGAGGATTCGCTTTTTCTCTTTTGAACGCGGGTGTTTTCTCGGTAGTGGTGCGCGAACGGCCGGAGCTCTCGCTGAACGAAATTTTGGAGGTCATGGCCCGCGGGAAACGCCCTTCGGAGCAGCGCTTCCGCACTTTGTACGAGGATGCGATGTACTATCTTACCTCTTTTTGCGAGAAGGTGTTCTCCGGCGGACCGGGCACGCTGCAGAGCTTCACGCTGCTCCGTGCGGGGAGGATGCTCGCCGAAGCCGTAGCCGCCGATCCCGACATTCCGCTGCACCTGGGGTTCGTGCTCAGGAAGGATAATCTGCTGCTCTCGCACTCTGTCGACGTGGGGCTCCTTTCGGCGTTTCTGGCGCATCGAATGTTCCCGGAGAGGGAGATGGCGGTTGTTTCCGTCGCGGCCGGCGGACTGCTGCACGACCTTGGCAAGACGTATATCCCCGAGGAAATTCTGAACAAGCCGGGGACTCTTTCGGAAAAAGAGTACGAAACAATATGCAGGCACCCGCTCGTCGGGGAGGCCGCGCTGCGGAAGTCGGGCGTGACGGACAAAGTCATCCTGAACATGGTACGGAGCCATCATGAACGGATGGACGGAACGGGGTATCCGGACGGGCTTTCAGGCGAGTCCATCCCGATGGCGGCGAGGATTGCGGCAGTGGCCGACGTCTTCGACGCCGTCACGTCGGAGCGGGCCTACAAGAGACGCATGTCCGGTAGGAAGGGCGTCTCGTTGTTGATGGACAATATAGGCACGCACCTCGACAGCGAGGTGGTGAGGGTGTTCGTCGGCGCTTTCGGGATGTACCCGCCCGGTACCGGCGTTGTCCTCTCCGACGGACGGTCGGGAGTCGTCGTCGCCCCTGGAGAACGGGGCGTGCTCCGTCCAAGGGTGCTTCTGCATCGCGACGAGAACGGAGACGCGCTCTCTCCCGCCGTCTTTCTCGACCTCGCGGCCATGCCTTCGCTTTTCATCCGGAGGTGCATCGGAGAGGACGTTTCCGAAGCGGTCTGATCTTTCAGCCCGTGCGGGACTCTCCGCTTTTGTGGATCTCCAGCGCCTTCCGCGCCGCGATGTCGTCGGTGACGAGGACGTTCACATGCCGTCCGCGGAGCGCTCCCAGGATCGATTCCGCCTTGAGCGCTCCCCCCGCGACGCCGATCACCCGTTCCACCGTCGCCAGCTCCTTCAGCGTAATGCCGATCACCTTTCTGTTCACCTGGATATCCAGTTCCGCGCCGTCGATGGAGTAGTGGCGTCCGCAGATGAGCCCGACGGCGCCGTTATGGGATATCTCGTTGAGCTCGTCCTTGGAGATGTACCCCAGCCGGAACGGATTGTAGATTTCAGGGTGCGTCGCGCCTATGCCCACCAGCGCGATGTCGGATTTTCGTCCGAGTTCGAGCGTCTCCCGGATAGGTCGCTCCTGGAGGACGGCCTTGCGGAAGGTCTCGCTCTCCGTGATCAGCGGCGCGTGGAGGTAGTGGCACGAGCAGCCCAGAAGATTCGCCAGCATCGGCGCCAGCAAAGGCCCGACGATCGACGAGTGCTCCGCCCCCGTGCCGCCGATGAGCTGCACCACCTTGACGTCCGGACGGTGTACGGGGCGGATCGCCTGGAGCATGCTGTAAAGGGCCGTTCCCCAGGAGACGCCGACGATGTGGTCGTCACGCAGGATGTTCAGGAAGAACTGCGCCGCGACGGAACCCAGTCCGTCGAGCATCTCGCGGTCGTTTTTCCCCCCCCGGACGAGGACGCGGACGTCCTTCAGGCCGAAAAGCCCGGAGAGCTCGTCTTCGAGCTCCTTCGAGGTCTGCCACGGATAGTGGACGAGAATCTCCACGATCCCCTTCTCGCGGGCCTCGGTCAGCAGCCGCGAAACCCCGGAGCGCGTGATGCCCACGAGCTCCGCGATCTCCTGCTGCGTCTTCCCCTGGTTATAGTACAGATGAGCCACTTCGGCGAGATACTGCCTCCTCGGGCTGTTCTCGTCCCTCGGGCGTTCCTGCATATTCTTCCCCTCCTCGGATGTCCAGTCCGTGCAAAGCGCTTTATTTTAACAAAATACGTCGGAGTAAAAGTGAAAAACTCCCCGTGGAATGAGAAAGTTTTTTTCTTGACAATCCGGGTACATACGTTAGAATGACATGCAGAGTATATCACTTTCGTGATTGAATTTCACATACGTGAAATCTTTTTTGTCACAAGGAGGAGCGCTATGTTCGAACATATGAGCTGGGGAAAGAAAAACAGGCTGAGTTCCATCGTGGCCCCCGACGGGAGAGCGCTGATGCTCGCCATCGACCACGGCTATTTCATGGGCGCAACGCACGGCATGGAGAAGCCCGCCGAGGCGATAGAGAAGCTGCTTCCGCACGTCGATTCGCTGATGCTGAGCCCGGGGATTCTCACCACCTGCATCGATCCCGCCATCACGCAGGGCGTGGTGCTGCGGGCGAGCGGCGGCAACAGCATCCTCGATCCCGACATCGACGACGAGGAGCTGATCCTCACCGCCGCCCAGGCCGTTCGCATGAATGCGTCGGCGGTCGCCGTCTCCATCTTCGTCGGTTCGGAGCACGGACACCAGACCATCCTCAACCTTACCGACATGATCGCCCAGGCGGCGGAGTTCGATCTTCCGGTGCTCGGCGTGACGGGCGTGGGGAAGGCGCTGAAGGACCGCAAAGAGAAGCGCTATCTCTCGCACGCCGCCAGGCTGTGCGCGGAGATGGGCGCCGACATCGTCAAGACCTACTACTGCGAGGGGTTCGCGGAGGTCGTGGCGAAGACGCCCGCGCCGATCGTTGTCGCCGGAGGCCCGAAGCTGGATACCTACCGGGACGTGATCGAACTCACCTACAAGGCGATACAGGAAGGCGCCATCGGCGTCGACATGGGCCGCAACGTCTGGCAGTCGGACTACCCGACGGCGATTCTGCAGGGCGTGAAGGCGGTCATCCACGGCAACGCGTCGGTGAAGGACGCCATGGAGATCGTCAATGAGCTTTCGACGCCCGAAAACGCGCGGAAGGAGTACTTCACGGTCACTGCGGAGGACATCGCGAACAGCGCGGTGCATTAAAACGGATATTCCCTCGCGGCGCGATTCCGACCGGGAAAGTAGCGATTATGAAAGAACGGGGCGGGAGCGCTTTCTCGGCGTCTCCCGCCCCGTTCTTTGTTGAGTCTCTACCGGAACTGTTCGTCCAGCCAGTCGAGCGCAACCGCCCACGAGAGGGGCATGTTGTCGAGCTGGCAGTGGATGTTCGCTCCGCTCTCCTCCGTGAAGATGTGGAGGGCGGCCTTCGGGACCAGCTCCGCGAAGCGCTT
>LVBO01000253.1 GCA_001604435.1 Synergistales bacterium Syner_01 | reverse complement strand
CTGAACGGGAAATCCTCGGAAGGGCGCAAGCTTGATTTTCTCCTTCAAGAGATGAACAGGGAAATAAACACAATGGGGTCGAAGATTGCCGACGCCGAACTTCGGTGGATGGTCGTCGAAGCGAAGTCGCTTCTCGAAAAGATCAGAGAACAAGTGCAAAACGTGGAGTGATGATACCATGTCGGGAAGGCTCGTTCACATAGGTTTTGGAAATATGCTCGTTGCTGAACGCATCGTTGCGATCGTGCATCCAACCTCCGCTCCGATAAAGCGTTTAAAAGAAGAGGCCAGGGAGGACGGTCGGTTGATCGACGCGACGCAAGGCCGAAAGACACGTGCGGTGTTGATTACCGACAGCAATCATGTCGTTCTTTCCGCGATTCAGCCTGAGACGATAGTCAATCGATACGAAGAAGAGGCCGAAGATGAAAAAGCAAACGAGGGGTAGCCTTTTTGTCCTCTCCGGTCCCAGCGGGGCAGGGAAAGGAACGCTTCGAAAAAAAATGTTTCAGAAGGTGCCCGGTATCAGTTTCTCGATTTCATGCACCACCCGCGAGCCTCGCGACGGCGAACGTGAAGGAATCGACTATCACTTCATTACCGCGGAGGAGTTCCAATCGCGCTTTGAAAGAGGAGAATTTCTCGAACATGCCGAAGTCCACGGACATTTTTACGGCACTTTGCGCGACGATGCGGTGCGTGTACTGGATTCAGGAAGCGACATCCTTCTGGAGATCGACGTTCAGGGAGCTTTGCAGGTCAGGGAGAAGATGCCTGAAAGCATCCTTGTCTTCGTCGCTCCGCCTTCGTTCGAAGAGCTTGAACAGCGTCTCCGGGACAGAGGAACGGAATCCGAGGAGCGTTTGCAAGTTCGCCTTCGAAATGCCCGCTGGGAGATGGGAAAGGCCGCATTGTACGATTATGTCATAATTAACGATGATATTGAGAGAGCCGCAGGAGAACTCGAAGGTATCATTCTTGAACAGAGACAGAACAGGGAGGCGCAGAAAGATGAAATTCTATGATTTGGATTCTCTCGGGGAAAAGCAAGGACTGGACAACAAGTATCTCCTTACGGCCGCGGTAGCGGCCAGAGCGCGCTCGCTCAGCGAACAGAAAGGTCGAACGCTTGAAGAGGACAACGAGAAATTCATTTCGACTGCTCTGCAAGAATTCGATCTTGGTATAGTGCGTCTTTCATCGGATGAGCGGACGGGCGAAGCAGCCCCCGCCGCAGTTTCTTCAGATGCCCACGTGGAAGAATAATCTAAAAATCGTCCTCGGCATAACGGGCGGAATCGCTGCCTACAAAGCGCCCGAGCTTGTCCGCGCCTTTGTGAAGACAGGATGCGAGGTCGAGGTTGTGCTGACGGAAGACGGAGAGAGATTTGTCAGTCCGATGGCGCTCTCCACCCTTGCAGGACGACGAATCTGGCGTCAGCGAGATTTTTTGTCGGATGAATACGGATGGAGAATCCCTCACATTTCGCTGGCGGATTGGGCGGATGTTGTGGTGGTCGCTCCCTGTACAGCCGAAACGCTCGCAAATACGGTTCAAGGAAGAGGAAAGGAACTACTCGGTTCTCTCCTTCTCGCTACTCGGGCCCCGGTGCTTTTCTGCCCGGCGATGAACGTGAATATGCTCGCCAATACTGCGACATCGGAAAATATCCGAATCCTTAAAAGCAGGGGGTATGCGATCGTCGATCCCGATTCCGGAGACCTTGCGTGCGGCTATGAAGGCAAAGGGCGTCTACCCTCTCCCGTTGTGCTCCTTGAAGAAATGTGGCGTGCCGCCTGCCCCAAGAAGGAGCTTCAAGGGAAACATGTTCTTGTTACTGCCGGACCTACATGGGAGTATCTGGACCCGGTCCGTTTTCTCAGTAATCCAAGCACAGGAAAGATGGGAGTCGCAATGGCACGGGCTGCCTGGTACAGAGGAGCTTCGGTCACCCTGGTGTTGGGCCCGGTCTCATTGACCAACCTTTCCGGATTCGAGGTAGTTCGTGTAGTTTCCGCGGAAGAGATGAAAGAGGCCGTCCTCTCACGCTTCGGGGAAATGGAGTACATCGTAAAAGCAGCCGCAGTAGGGGACTATCGGCCCGCTTTCTATACAGAAGAAAAGATAAAACGAAGCGGCTCGGATACGCTTCGGATAGATCTCATCCAAAATACCGACATCGCCGCCACCCTTGGTGAACGAAAAAAAATCGGGCAGGTGCTTATTGGGTTTGCTGCGGAAAGCCATGATCTTCTGAAGAATGCCTCCGAAAAGATACGAAAAAAGAACCTCGACTTCGTTGTCGCAAACGATATCACGGCTCCAGCTGCAGGCTTCGGGGCGGATACGAACGCCGTGCGCATACTGGGGGCGGACGGTTCTTCAATGGAGTATGCAGGAACCAAGGAAGACGTAGCCGAAGAGATCTGGAATACCGTTCTCGGAGAAAACCGGCCGTCGTGAATAAGAGGAAACTTGATGCCGTATTGTGACGTTCTTGTTCCGGGTCCTTGGTGGAACGGGCTGACCTACAAGACAGAGATGAACGTGCCGATCGGCGCAAGAGTCGTCGTTCCTTTAGGGCGTGGAGAACGTATCGGCTTTGTACAGCGTCTTGACAGCGAGGACCGGGGAAGAGGCGGATTCGCGATTCGCAGCATACGGAGGATAATCGACGAAATCCCTCTTTTCCCCCCGTCTTTATGGGAGCTGTTCGACTGGGGAGGAAGAGTTTTCCTCTGCGGAACGGGAGAGCTTCTTCGAATAGGAATTCCGTCCGTTTTTCTTTCATCCTCGGACGCCACTCTCTTACCTCTTCCATTGCCTCGGATGGAAACCAAGGCTTCGGAAGAGGTGTTTTTTTATTTATGCGATTTCCATGAGCGCTGTAAGAAATTCATCGCCCTTGTGGAAAGAAGCGAGCGTTTCCTTGTTCTTTTTCCTGAACAGGGGCTCGCCGCCGAGTTTTGGAAGCTGCTTCCCGAGTCTCAAAAGAAAGAGACCGTTCTCTGGCCTTCGCAGGGGGGAAAGAAACTGCTTGCGGCATGGATTCGCGCGCGCAATAATGTTCCGAGAGGGATCATTGGAGGGCCCGGTGCGGTTTTTGCCCCGTTACAACAGATTGAAACCATTATCGTTGATGAGGAAAGCAGCGGAGCATACCGCTCGTATAAAAAACCCTTTATCAACGCGCGGACTCTCGCAGGGAAAAGAGCCCGACTGGAGTCCGCGTCGCTTGTTCTCTCGGGGAGGACTCCTTCTTCCCGTATTTTTCTGCGCGGGAAACCGCGGTCGACAGAACGCCCGGCTCGCGACAATGTCAGGCTCGTCGATCTGCGCGAGGCGTTCGCTTCGTCCGTTCAGGGAGTAGGAGACTCTTTGCCGCTCACTCATACGCTCCTTACCGAGACGAAAAGATGTCTTGCTTCAGGGAGGACGGCGCTATGGCTACTTGATAGAAAAGGATACGCCGGAGAAATCGCCTGTGAAGACTGCGGGAATGCCGCTCGTTGTCCGAAATGCGGAACAGCGATGGTCTGGGAAGAAAAACATGATCGTCTGCGCTGTCCTGCCTGCGCATCGATTCGTTCCATTCCGCAAGTGTGCCCTGTGTGCAGGGGACACTTGCTTATCGGTAAAAGACCGGGCCTTGAGGCTCTTTTTCCAGTTGCGAAGAGCTTTGAAAGCGACGGCCAACCTGCGCTTTTTATGGAGGATTTTAAAACCGCCGGGAAAGGGGCTGTACGTTCGCTCGCAGATCGTCTCTCCTCCGGAGGTATTGTTGTAGGAACACGTGCGGCGCTCGTTTTATGTGATATAGTCGATATCGGCTTCGCAGGGTGGATCGATGTCGACGCTGAAGTGCGGAGCATCGCCTACCAAGCGAAATTCACCGTTTTTTCAATGGTTTGGGAGTCCTTATGGCGAGGAAAGAATCACTCGGAAAGAGTCGTTCTTTTACAAAGCAGAAGGCCGGGAGCGGGCTGGCAAAAGGGTGTTGTACAGGGATGGAAAACGTTCTGGACACATGAGCTCAAGGAGCGAAAAGAGCTGGGGCTTCCTCCGTACTCCTATCTCTTGGAGATACAGGCTGCATCGCTCCAGCAAAAGTCGGAAATGCTCTCCCGGATGGAGGAGAGAGGACTCTTTCCGATGGACCCGGGCGACCCTCCGCTTCACTTTTGGGTGACTGCGCGCTCGGTTTCGGTTGTTCAAGATATCATCGCTCCCTTTTTTTCCATAGGCTGTTCGAAAAACGGTTTTCCTGAAGTGAGCGTCTGGATCGATTGAGTTTTAGTGTTATCGGGGAGGAAGAGGCAATGCCTGTAGTATCGATAGTTGGAAGGCCGAATGTCGGCAAATCGTCGCTGTTCAATCGTCTTCTTGGAAGACGGGAGGCCATCGTAGACGATATGCCCGGAGTAACAAGAGACAGGCTTTACGGAGAGGCGGAATGGCGCGACAGGAAGTTCTTCGTCGTGGACACCGGAGGATTTCTTGCGCGCGACGAAAACGAGTTCGTGGAAGGAATGCGCGTCCAGGTGAAGCTTGCAATCAAAGAGAGCGATCTTGTCCTTTTCGTCATAGACGGCAGAGAAGGTCCCACCTGGATGGACGAGGACGTCGCGGACATGCTCAGAAAATCG
>LVBO01000252.1 GCA_001604435.1 Synergistales bacterium Syner_01 | reverse complement strand
GAGTCGGACAGTTGCAACGTACGCTCCGTCCGGCCGTATCGGGAATGCTCTTCGCCGCCTTCTGGGTGGTCGCCCGCCCGTTAACGGGCGATTGGAGGCTCTGGGTGATGACAACCGGTATCTTTTTGCTCAGCAGGAGGGAGCCTTTCAAGCGGTATCCGCAATTACTGCTTCTTGTTGCGGGAGTCGTGGGAATGCTGTTCCTCTAATTGAGAAAAGAAAGGGATGATGGAGAATGGAGATGAAAATCGCCCTCGTTCGTCTGTCGGAATCGACAACGGAGACCCTCTTCGCCGAGGACGGACTTCTTCGAAAGTACCTGGGAGGGGCCGGTCTTGGGACGTATTACCTTTTCCAGTACGGCTCGCCGAAGTATGGCGCTCTCTCCCCTGAAAACCCTCTTTTGTTCATGAACGGCCCTTTCCAAGGAACGGGAATTCCCACTTCTGGTCGACACCAGGTGCTTGCGAAGTCTCCGCTGACCGATATGTTCGGAGAATCCGACTGCGGAGGGGCCTTCGGGTATCATATGCGCAAGGCCGGTTTCGGCGGTCTCATTCTCCTTGGCAGGGCGCCTGCGCCGGTCTACATAGCTCTCCTTGACGGAAAAATCGAGATACGCAGCGCGTCCTCTCTGTGGGGAAAGGACACGTTCGAGACCGAGGAGTGTTTACTGGAGCTGGAGGGAAAGCCGGCAGGGGTCGCCTGTATAGGCCCCGCGGGGGAGAATCAAGTGCTGCTTGCAAATATCATGCACGACGGCCGGAACGCGAGAGCGGCGGGAAGAGGCGGTATGGGGGCGGTAATGGGCTCGAAAAATCTAAAAGCTATTGTGGCCCGGGGCAGCGCAAAAGTGGTGATGTCGGACGAGAAGTCTGTTCGGGAGAAGTCTGCTGAAAAAGCGAAGTACTACATGGAGAAGCTCCCCGCGATGACCCGTTTCGGTACCGCCGGAGGAGTGGCGCTGGCGGAGCAGAACGGAGATCTCCCTTTGAAGAACTGGAGTATGGGTTCATGGACGGAAGAGGTCAAGTCCATTACCGGAGAAGCAATGGCCGAGACGATACTGACCGGAAACTGGGGGTGCATGTCCTGCCCGATACGATGCGGACGGGATGTCGAGTTCGACGGAGTCAAGGGCGCCGGACCGGAGTACGAAACGATCGGCATGCTGGGAAGCAACTGCCTCATCAATGATCTCAAAGCCATCGGACGTGGAAACGACCTGTGTAACCGAATGGGTATCGACACGATTTCAGGAGGTTCGGCCGTCGCTTTCGCCATGGAGCTCTATGAGCGCGGGATAATTTCCGAAAAGGAAACAGGTTACCCGCTCCTTTGGGGCGACGGGGAGTCCATGGTACGGCTTTTGTCTGATATAGTCGAGAAACGAGGATTCGGCGCTCTGTTGGCCGAGGGGACCAAGAAGGCTGCGGAGCGTATCGGCAAAGGGGCGGAACGGTATGCCATTCATTCGAAGGGAATGGATTTCCCGGCCCACGACCCGCGCTGCTACAAGAGCCTGGCAACCGGATATGCGACATCGAACAGGGGAGCCTGCCATCTTTCCGGTTTTTCGTATTCGTTCGAACGGAGCATGACCTATCCTGAGTTCGGCGTCGATACGGTGATGGACCGGACAGTCGATGAAGGCAAAGGCTCTGTGAATGTCCCTTTCCAGAATATGATGGGGGTTCTCGATTCCTTGAAAATGTGCAAGTTTCCGTTCGCAATTACGAGGGTGGATGATATCCTGCAATGGATCAACGGGATTACTGGATGGGATATGAGCGCGGAAGAGCTTCTTCGTGTCGGAGAGAGGATCTTCAACCTCAAGCGGCTTTTCAATGTCGCTTGCGGCGCCTCGGCGCTTGACGATACACTTCCGGAGAGAATTCTCAGAGAACCTCGCGGGAGCGGCGGGTCGGCGCACACGCTTCCGGACCTGAAGCTGCAGCTGCGAGAGTACTACCCTGCAAGAGGCTGGTCCGAGGAAGGCATTCCCACTGCGGAAAAACTGGAATCTCTCGGGCTGGAAGAGTTCTTGAACTGCTTGCTCTCTGAATGATACTCTTTCGGAAAAAAGGAGTGAATCATGGTACATAAAATTACCCGCTACTCCGTTCTTTTGTTCATGCTGGTTCCCCTGCTTACATGGACTGTGGCGCGAGGAGCCGACAGGGTTGCGCTTGCCAGGTGGAATACGGAAGACTCCGCGATTATCATCCTCGAAAATGTGCTCGGTCGGGAGAACGATCCCGGGAGTGGAGCCGAAGGCGATTGGGAGACCGAGCGTGTGCAAATACGTATTACATACCGGAACGGTCCGTTCGAAGGCACGACGGAGGATATCGAAATTCTTCAGCTTGCGGACAGCCGATTGGAGCTTGTCCCCGGAAGAGAATATCTCTTCCTTGTCGATACGTTCGACGACGGGACGCATCAGTATTCCATAAGCGACAGGTACAGGATCCCCGCCGTCGCCGGTTTCATCACCCTGGCATGCGCCGCGCTTGCTGTTTTGGCGGGCAAGGCGGGCGTGAAGGCCCTTTGCGGTCTTTTCCTGTCGCTGTTCCTGTTGCTTGGTTGGTTCGTCCCGAAGCTCGCCGAAGGGTATACCCCGGTTCCGTTCGCTATACTGGCAATAGCGGGAGTGTCGATCCTCACCATTGTTTTCGTGGTCCCCAAACGGGTTCTTTGGCCCATTCCGTTCATCGGAGCTGTAGGAGGAGCGATCGCGGCTTCGATTACAGGCTGGACTATGGTAGGACTGTGGCAGCTGACAGGTTTGGAGAATGACAGCGCGGTGCTTCTTTTTTCCGTTGCTCCTCACCTCGAACTGCGGGGGCTTCTTCTTGCCGCCGTGATGGTCGGCGCCATAGGGGCGGTGCTCGACGTCGCGGTTTCGGTGACCTCGTCCATGGCGGAGTTGTACTCCTATGATCCCTCTATTCCGCTTCGGAGATTATGGAGGGCGGGCATCAACGTCGGGAGCGATGTTCTCGGCAGTATGATCAATACGCTGATACTCGCTTACCTTGGGAGTTCGCTCCCCTTCGTCGTTCTTATCTCGATGGAGGGGCCCGATGTGATCGCGCTTCTCAATGATCCGCACATCGCGCAGGAAATTTTGCGCAGCGTTGCCGGCACCGTCGGCCTTCTTCTCACAATTCCCGTGACCGCCGGCGCAGGCGTATGGTGGATAGCGCGCTCTTACATCCCGGAGGAGAAAACCAGCGACGAAGAGCTTGCTGACTGACCGTTCACTTTGTGATAAAATATACCAATATAGATTTGTGCTATTCATACACTTCTGGAGGTGTTGCAATGAAAAAAATAGCAATCAACGGACTTGGAAGGATCGGACGGCTTGTTCTTCGCTGCTATATGGCGAACAAGCCTTCCGATGTTGAGATCGTCGCCCTGAACGATCTGACGCCCCCCGCGGAGATGGCGTACCTTATTAAGTACGACTCGATCCACGGTAAAGCTGGATTCCCGGTCGAAGCGGGGGAGAATTGCCTGAAACTCGATGGGAAAGAGATTCCTCTTTTCAAGGAGAAGGATCCTGCAAAGCTCCCCTGGAAAGAGCTCGGTGTGGATATCGTTCTTGAGTGCACGGGCATTTTCACGAAGAAGGAAAAAGCGATGGCGCACATCGAGGCCGGAGCCAAGAGAGTCATCATCAGCGCTCCCGCCGACGACTCCGATCTTACGATAGTGCTTGGCGTGAACGAGAAATTGTACGACCCGGCAAAACATGTCGTTGTTTCCAACGCGTCCTGCACAACGAACTCTCTTGCGCCGGTTACGAAGATTCTCAACGACGCTTTCGGCATCGAATATCTCATGGGAACAACTATTCACGCCTACACATCGACACAGGTTCTCGTCGACGTACCCAAAGGGGGCGGCAGAAAAGGCCGCGCCGCCGCAGTTTCTCTTGTTCCTGCAACAACCGGAGCGGCGAAGGCCATGGTCCCTCTCTTCCCTGAACTCAAGGGCAGGATGGATATGATCTCCGTACGTGTTCCCGTGGCCGACGGATCGCTCACCGACATCGTCGTTCATTTCAAGAAGGAAGTCACCGTGGAGGAAGTGAACGCGGCGCTGAAGTCGGCAGCCGACGGCAAACTGAAGGGAATCGTCGAGTACAACGACGAAGAGATCGTTTCCGCGGATATCATCGGCAACACGCACTCGGGCATCGTCGACGCGCCTTCCACGAAGGTGATCATGGGCAAGGTCGCCAAGGTCATGGTGTGGTACGACAACGAGTACGGCTATTCAAACAGAATGGTGGAGCTGGCTCAGTATATCGCAGGCAAGGAGTAGCCATCTCGCGAAGAGCCT
>LVBO01000677.1 GCA_001604435.1 Synergistales bacterium Syner_01 | reverse complement strand
ATTATAGGAAAAATGCTACAGTATTGTCAATGCAAATCCGATTTTCTTGCGGAAAGCGGCGGTTTCCCGCGGCGACCCAGGACGCCGCGGGAATATCTTGGAATCCCCGCCGCTCCATGGTATCATCTGCTCACACGGGAATTACGACTACAGAATAGGAACATGAACAAACACGATACAGGGAGATGATCTCATGCACGACATACAGCGTAAGGCGCAGGACATGCAGGAACGGATCGTCCGGTGGCGGCGGGCCCTTCACGCCATGCCGGAGGTCGGCTTCGACACCCCCGGCACGGAGCGATTCATCGTCGAGGAGCTTCAAAAGATGGGCGTTACGGAGCTCCGCCACGGAGACGGGAAAAAGGGCATCGTGGCCCTGATCCATGGAAAGAAGCCGGGAGGCGTGCTCGGCATCCGCGCCGATTACGACGCGCTGCACATGACCGAGGAGACCGGACTTCCCTTCGCGGCGACCAACGGCAACATGCACGCCTGCGGCCACGACGCGCACGCGGCGATCCTGCTGGGGACGGCGAATCTGCTGCTGGACTGCGCCGACGAGCTGGCGGGGACGGTGAAACTGATCTTCCAGCCCTCCGAGGAGAACGGCAAGGGCGCGCCCGCGATGATCAAAGAGGGCGTCCTCGAGGACCCGAAAATGGACGCCGTTGTCGGGCTGCACATCGGAAGCCTGTGGAAGGGGCTGAACTCCGGCGAGGTCGGCTACAAATACGGCGCGCTGATGGCCGCGGCCGACTGGTTCAAGATCACCTTCGGAGGGAAGGGCGGGCACGGCGCCACGCCGCATCTCACCGTCGACCCGCTCGCCATGGCGTGCCAGGCCGTCGGTCTGCTCCAGCAGATCGTCAGCCGCGAAACCAGCCCGCTTGACTCCGCCGTCGTCACCGTCGGGACCATCCAGGGCGGCACCATGCCGAACATCATCGCGCCGAGCTGCACCATCGCGGGGACCGTCCGCTGCCTCTCGCCCGAGGTTCGCAACCACCTGGAGACGCGCATCCGCGAAATCTGCACCGACACGGCGCGCGCTCTCCGCGGCAGCGTGGCCATAGAGTACACCTACGGCCCTCCCCCCCTCCTCAACGACAGAGCGGTCACGGACGAATTGAGGCTCGCGATGGAGCGGATCGTCGGCGCGGAGAAGGTCCGCGAGGTCGAGCAGCCTACGATGGGCGGCGAAGACATGGCCTTCTTCCAGGAGCACGTCCCCGGCTCGTTCTTCTTCCTTCCGGCGAACTTCGAGGACGAGAGCCGCAACTTCCCGCACCACCACCCGAAGTTCGACCTGAACGAGGACGTCTTCTGGATCGGCGCGGCCGTGATGGCGCGCTTCGCCCTCTCCCGCGGATAGGGAAGCCGCCATGCCGCCTCATCGGAAGACGCCGCTGCTGGAGTCCGTGAAATAAATATTAATTTCTGCGCGACATTTTCTTTAATTTTCATTAAGAATACGATTTACTCGCACCCCCTTGACAGATGGGGAAAAACGCTGTATCGTGCTCGTCAAATTTCGAGGAAGGGAGAAGCGGTCTGATGATTTCCAGAATAAACGCAGCTTTTGTTTTTGAATTCGCGTTTAGCAACGACCAGGGATATTATTGGTATTATCCCCTGGTCAACTCTGTTCTGGAAACCGATCGACGGCTTGCTTTCATAGCTCCGGGGGATTAGGGACCGTAACAGAGGCCCCCTCCGGGGGCGAAATAAAGAAGAAAGAGCAAAGACCGGACTCGGTTTCCACCGAAGTCCGGTCTTTTTTATTTT